>JAGDAL010000019.1 GCA_017959525.1 Lachnospiraceae bacterium
ATGTGCTTCTCATGGATTGCCTTGGTAACTACGGCACCGTAAGGTCCCATCATGAAACGGCCCATCTCAGTATAGATGGCAATATCACCCATTCCTGCAGGGACTAAGATTTCTTCGTAAGCCTTGCGTACACCTTCACCAATGGCATAGATGTCGTTCGGTGTCTGATCCGGACGGTATGCAATTCCAACACCACCGGATAAGTTAATGAAGCCAAAATGACGACCGGTCTTCTGTGCCAACTCTACAACTAAGGTAAAGAGCTGACGAGCCAGCATCGGATAATAATCGTTGGTTACGGTATTGCTTACCAAAAAGGCATGAATACCGAAGTTCTCAGCACCCATCTGGCCTAACTCTACATATGCTTTTTCAATCTGCGACCGAGTCATACCGTACTTGGCATCTCCAGGGTTGTCCATGATACCGTTGGATACGGTTACTACCCCGCCCGGATTGAAGCGGCAGCTCATGGTCTTCGGAATCTCTCCCAAGGTCTCCTTCAGGAAAGATACGTGGGTGTAATCATCCAGATTGATGATGGCGCCCAACTGGTTAGCATAGACAAACTCCTCTGCCGGAGTATCGTTGGAGGAAAACATAATCTCCTCACCCTGAAATCCCAAGGCCTGAGCCAACATTAACTCGGTCATGGAAGAGCAATCCACACCGAAGCCGTACTCTTTTAAAATCTTCAAAATATAAGGATTCGGATTCGCCTTCACTGCGAAATACTCACGGAATCCCGGATTCCAAGCGAATGCTTCCTTCACTGCCTTGGCGTTGGCACGAATGCCGGCCTCATCATACAGATGAAAAGGGGTTGGAATCTCTTTTACAATCTGCTGCACCTGTTCCAATGTTGCAAACGGTGTTTTCTTCATAGGTAACCTCTTTCTCTCTCACTTTAGTAAACTAAAATATATAATAGACAAGCAACAACGGCCTGTCAAGGACAATAAGTTGTATGCAATGCAACATTTTTGCAAATCCGTGTATTTTTATTCATAGAAACTGTGCTATCATAGGACTATGGCAAAGGAGGGTTTCGTATGTGGGCATATGACAGTGTTTTCTATCAGATTTATCCTTTGGGCATGTGTGGTGCGCCTTTTGAAAATGACGGCGTGCTGACCCATCGCATCTTACAAGTCATCGACTGGATTCCGCACCTTACCAAACTGGGTGTGAATGCCGTCGATTTTTCTCCGCTGTGGGAGTCTGACACCCATGGCTACAATACCCGTGATTATCGTAAATTAGACGTACGCTTAGGCACCAATGCGGACTTTAAAAAGGTTTGTAACGCCCTGCATAAGGCCGGCATCCGTATTGTCCTCGACGGGGTTTTTAACCATGTAGGACGCGGCTTCGGGCCGTTTCAGGATGTCTTAGAGAAAAAATGGGACTCTTCCTATAAGGATTGGTTCTATGTGAACTTCGACGGTAACAGCAATTACAATGATGGACTGTGGTACGAAGGCTGGGAAGGCAACTTCGATCTGGTAAAAATCAATCTGCAGCACCCGGAGGTTCGGCAGTACCTGTTGGATAGTGTGAAGTTCTGGATTGAGGAGTTCGGGATTGATGGACTGCGACTGGATGTGGCCTACATGGTAGACCGGGATTTCTTAAAGGCGCTTCGCTACGAGACCTCCCAGTGGAAAGAGGACTTCTTCTTATTA
>JAGDAL010000155.1 GCA_017959525.1 Lachnospiraceae bacterium
ATAGAATTGACTACTGCGTAAATAGAACCATGGTATGGGCTCCAGCTGGACAAATATGGATCGAATCCGTAAGACATCATGGTTACGGTATCACACTTGCCTTCTGCTACCGGAAGCTTAGCAACCATGGACTGGGTCTCGGTCAACTGATACTTACCACCATATGGCATGTAGACACTGCCGGCACCAATGGAACCGTCGAACATCTCTACCAAGCCCTTCTGGGAGCATACGTTCAAATCATTTAAAGTACGAAGCCATGCAGCCTTTACGTCTCCACGAGCCACATCCTCTGCAACACCTTCAATAGCGTAGCTGCGGAAATAGTTATCTTCCTGCTTCGGAGCTTCTACGTATACTTCAGTCTCCTGATGTGCACCGTTGGTATCCAAGAATGCACGGGACAAATCAACGATGGTCTTGCCTCTCCACTTCAATACTAAGCGTGGCTCTTCGGTAACAACCGCTACCTGAACAGCCTCTAAGTTCTCCTCAGCGGCATATGCTAAGAACTGCTCCACGTCCTGTGGTGCAACTACAACTGCCATACGCTCCTGAGATTCGGAAATAGCAAGCTCAGTACCGTCTAAGCCGTCATACTTCTTCGGTACCTTATCCAAATTAATATCAAGACCAGGTGCCAATTCACCGATTGCTACGGATACACCGCCGGCACCAAAGTCATTACACTTCTTAATAATATGAGCAACTTCTTCTCTACGGAAAAGACGCTGTAACTTACGCTCGGTAGGAGCGTTACCCTTCTGAACCTCGGCACCGCAGACTGCAGTAGACTGAGTGTTATGTGCCTTGGAAGAACCGGTAGCACCACCGATACCGTCACGACCGGTACGACCACCAAGCAGTACAATCACATCGCCTGGATCAGAGGTTAATCTCTGTACCGCACGTCTTGGAGCGGCTCCCATAACGGCACCAATCTCCATACGCTTTGCTACGTAGTTCGGATGATATACTTCCTTGACATAACCGGTAGCCAAACCAATCTGGTTACCATAGGAAGAATAACCGTGAGCAGCCTCACGAACGATTTTCTTCTGCGGAAGCTTACCTTCCATGGTGTCTGCATTCGCTACGGTAGGATCTGCAGCACCGGTGACACGCATCGCCTGATATACATAGGTACGTCCGGACAACGGATCACGGATAGCTCCACCAAGACAGGTTGCAGCACCACCGAACGGCTCAATCTCGGTTGGATGGTTGTGCGTCTCATTCTTAAAGTTTACCAACCACTCTTCGGTCTTACCGTCTACTTCTACCGGAACAACAATAGAGCAAGCATTGATCTCATCGGATTCTTCCTGATCCTGCAGCTTGCCTTCTTTTTTCAATTGCTTCATTGCAAGCAATGCCAAATCCATCAGACATACATACTTGTCATCACGGTCCTGATACAGCACCTTGAAGTTATCCAAGTAATTCTGATAGGTTGCTTCCATCGGCTTGCGATAAAAACCATCTTCAAATGTAACGGATTTTAATTCGGTAGAAAAAGTGGTATGACGACAATGGTCGGACCAATAGGTATCGAGAACACGAATCTCCGTCATGGATGGATCTCTGTGTTCTTCCTTAAGAAAATAATTCTGAATGTGTAAGAAATCTTTGAAGGTCATTGCCAAATTCAAAGATGTGTAGAGCTGTAATAAGTCCTCTTCCGGCATATTGGAAAAACCGTTTAAGATTTCAACGTCAGCCGGTTCCTCGAACTGATCAATCAAAGTCTCAGGCTTCTCAAGACCGGTCTCTCTGGAATCTACAGGATTAATACAATGCTTCTTGATGAGTTCGAATTCTTCATCAGTAATATCGCCTTCGATAACATAAGTGGTAGCGGAACGAATGATTGGCTCCTCGTCATCCCGTAACAGCTTCATACACTGCTCTGCGGAATCTGCACGCTGATCAAACTGTCCCGGCAAATACTCTACAGAGAATACTCTGCCCTCGTAGATGAAAGACTCCTCGTACAAATCATCTACCGGTGGTTCGGAGAATACAGTAGCCAAAGCGGTCTTGTAAGTTGCATCCGATAAATTCTCTACGTCATATCGAATCAACACACGTACTCCGGTGACTGCCTCCACGCCAAGATAATGACGGATCTCGTGTCGCAATGAATGTGCGGCAACAGCGAAATCAGGCTTCTTCTCAACATAAACTCTTCTTACGTTACCCATGTTTTCCTCTTTCCTTCTTTACAATACTCCTTCTGTTGCTGCCGTCTCTTACCTCAACAGCAACTTCCGGGATGTGCTCGCTCTCTTACCCTCAAGCACACCGCTAGAAGTATACCATACTCCCCACCCTTAGAAAAGGACTCCTTTCAGAAAAATACAAGAAATTTTACGTAAGGTCCTCCCAAAATTTTGTAACACTTTTTTCTACGGTATCTAGGGTCTCCATTTCGGCGTCCGCCCACTCTCTTGGGAAGGTCTTCCGATAATCGCTGTAACAGAATCGCTCATCCAAAAGCGCAATCACACCTACGTCTTCCGTGGTACGAATGACGCGCCCCGCCGCCTGCTGAACCTTGTTCATGCCCGGATACAGATAGGAATAGGCAAAACCGTCGCCCCCATTTTTATTGAAGTAATCCATCAGAAGCTTACGCTCCGTGCTCACCTGCGGCAGCCCCGTACCTACAATAATCGCTCCAATGAGCTTCTCTCTTGTAAGGTCAATACCTTCGGAGAAAATTCCACCCATGACACAAAAAGCCAAAAGTGACTTTTCCCGCTGTTCTTCAAAGGCAGCCAAGAAGGCATCCCGTTCCTCTTCTGTCATACCGCTTTCCTGGCGTAGAAAATCAAAGGTTGAAAGTTCTTTTACCGTAAACGCCTCATACACTTTTTCCAAGAAGGCATAGGATGGGAAAAAAACCATGTAATTGCCCTTCTGGCAGGAAGCGATTTTACAGATATAGTCCGCGAACTTCCGATACTCATCCGTGGAGCGTCTGGTGTACTTACTGGTAACATCCCGTCCGATGAGAAGCTTACGCTGCTTCGCATCGAAGATGGTCTTGGCGTAAATCGCATAAGGATCCTCTTTGGCACAGAGCAGGCTCTTATAGTAATTGATTGGTAATAGCGTCGCAGAAAAGAACACGCAGGCATTGGCCCGGTCAATGCGCTCCTGCAACATGCGGGACGGGTCCATGCAGCGCAGATGAATCTGAAACAGATTCTCCGAAGTAAAATCACAATAAATCTGGAACCGCTCGTCCATCCACTCCGACAGATTCAGGAAGTTCCGCACCTTAAAATAGAACTCCCGAATCTCATCCATGTGATCCAACTCAATGTGCTTCTCAAAGAAGGTCTGCATGGCATTGGCCAAACGCATAAGCGCTAAGATAAAAGAATCCATTTCTTCTAATAGAAGAACTCCGTCACACATCCGCTTCCAATCCAAGAGAATCTTGTTGCAGCGATCCAGTGCTTTGGGAATTCCACCGTTATAGATTTTAAAGTGCTTCTTCAAATCCAAAAACTCTTCTTTTACCAATGTCTCGGAATACATCTCCCGGCCACGCTCCACCAGATTGTGGGCCTCATCCACCAGTAAAATCGCATCCGACTTGATACCTTCCGTAAAGAACCGCTTCAGGTACACATTCGGATCAAATACATAGTTGTAATCGCAAATAATATTATCGCACCAACTGGAGACATCCAGATTCATCTCAAACGGACAGACATTCCGCTCGGCCGCCCAACTGGCAATGGTATCTCGATCAAAGACATCCTGCTCCTGCAACAAATCATAAACCGCATCATTGATACGATCGTAATGCCCCTCTGCTCTGGTACAATGCTTCGGATCACATTTGGAAGAATCAAATGGGCATAGTTTGTCCTTGGCCGTAATCTCCACCGTCTTGCCACGGTAGCCCTGCTTTTCAAACAATAAAAAGGTATCCTTGGCAACTACTCGGGTAATGGTTTTTGCAGTTAAATAGAATATGCGCTCACCCAGCCC
>JAGDAL010000156.1 GCA_017959525.1 Lachnospiraceae bacterium
ATGCGGCAAATGGGAGATAGCTGCGGTTGCAAAATCATGCTCTGACGGAGAGAGCTTAATTGGAATAGCACCAAGGGATGCGATGTAGGAAGCAAAAGCATCTACATCATCCGATAACTGTTCATTTGCCGAAGTTAAGATGTAGTAAGCATTCTCCAACAGTCCCGGAGAAGAGGAAGCAAATCCGGTCTTCTCGGATCCGGTCATGGGATGTCCGCCGATGAACTGTGCTGTTAAACCAAGACGCTCAACGGCACGGTGAATATCGCCTTTGACGCTTCCCACATCCGTAAGGATGGTATCCTTGGATAAAAGTGGTGCCAACTGCTCCAAATAGGAGACATTGACGCCTACCGGTGAGCATAAGAAAAGCACATCACAGGAGGCAAACTCCGAGATGTCTAACAATTTGTCGTTGGATATCACACCGGCCTTATATGCCTGCTCGATGGTATCGAGGTGTGAGGCATGTGCGATGATGGTTGTTTGTGGGTATTTTTGCTTGATGGCTTTCGCAATGGAGCCTCCGATGAGCCCCAAACCGATAAACCCAATCTGTTCAAATTTCAAGAGCGAGTACTCCTTTTCCTTTTTCTATACATCATCCTACCGATTTATGTGGTTAAAGTCAACGGAAATGCACATCTGACAAGGCTTTTGCCTGTATGATTTCCAACATTAAAGATGCAGACAATAAAAATAATTAGTAGAAAATGTCACAGAATTCATTGTATATTGTCATAATGTTTAGTAAAATTAGAGTATGATTTTAAGGTATCCATGCAACGGATACACGACAACAAATGAACAGGGGGACAATTGAACATGAAAGTTTACACGACAGACAAGATTCGTAACGTTGTTTTACTTGGGCATGGGGGCTCCGGTAAAACGTCCTTGGTTGAGTCCATGGCATTTCTTGCAGGAATGACAAACCGCTTGGGTAAAGTCTCTGACGGAAACACCATCAGTGATTACGACAAGCAGGAAATCAAGCGTCAAATCTCTATTCAGACTTCTCTGATTCCGATTCCTTGGGAAGATTGCAAAATCAATATTCTGGACACACCGGGTTCCATCGATTTTGTTGGTGAGACAGAAGAAGCATTGGCTGCTGCAGATGCGGCAATCATCGTTGTTTCCGGCAAGAACGGAATCGAGAGCGGTACGAGACGTGCATGGGAAGCATGTGAACGTTACCATTTGCCACGTATGGTATTTGTTACGGAAATGGACGTGGATGACGCCAGCTTCCGTCAGGTAGTGGAAGACTTGCAGGGATTGTATGGTAAGTGCATCGCGCCGTTCCATTTGCCAATCCGTGAAGACGGCAAGTTTGTTGGCTACGTTAACGTGGTACAGCAGCGTGCAAAGCGCTGGAAGGATGACGGCACCGTTGAGAAAATGGATGTGCCGGAATACTCCAAAGAGAACTTGGGAATCTGTCGGGAAGCTTTGATGGAGTCCGTGGCAGAGACCAGTGAAGAGTTCATGGATCGTTATTTTGCCGGAGAAGAATTCTCCGAGGACGAGATTCGATCCACCCTTCGTAATAATGTATATGACGGCACTATCGTTCCGGTTTTGATGGGATCCAATACCTTAAACCGTGGTATGTACACCTTGATGGTAGATATTCTAAAATACCTGCCGTCTCCGGAGATGCGGGAGTGCACCGGTATCAATGCCAAGAGTAATGATACCTTCCAGGCCGATTACGATTTCTCCCTTCCAAAGAGTGCCTATGTATTTAAGACCATCGTGGATCCGTTCGTTGGTAAGTACTCCTTGATTAAGGTGAACTCCGGCGTTATCAAGACCGACGATGCGCTGTATAACTATCATAAGGATTCCGAAGAGAAAATCGGTAAGCTCTATATTTTGACCGGTTCCAAGGCAGAAGAAGTACCGGAATTGCATGCCGGTGATATCGGAGCTTTAAGTAAATTACAGAAGGTAACTACCACCGATTCCTTGTCCACCAAGGCCAATCCGATTGCGTACCTTCGTACCAATATTCCGACGCCATATACCTATATGCGTTACAAGGTCACCAATAAGGGCGATGAGGATAAGGTGGCTTCCGCATTGCAGAAGATCATGCAGGAAGACTTAACCGTGAGGGTAGAAAACGATGCAGAGAATCATCAGACCTTGCTCTACGGTATTTCCGAGCAGCATCTGGAAGTGGTGCAGGAAGCCTTGGAAGAAAAATACAAGGTCAGCATCGAATTAACCAAACCGAAGATTGCTTACAAAGAGACCATCCTTGGTAAGTCGGATGTGGAATACAAGCATAAGAAACAGTCCGGTGGTCACGGCCAGTACGGACATGTCAAGATGACTTTCGAGCCGTCCGGCAATTTGGATGAAGCTTATGAATTCAGCCAGACCGTTGTGGGTGGTGCGGTTCCGAAGAACTTCTTCCCGGCAGTGGAAAAAGGTATTGCGGAAGCATCCGAAGCAGGCCCGCTGGCAGCTTACCCGGTTGTTGGCGTGAAGGCAAATCTCTATGACGGAAGCTATCATCCGGTAGATTCCTCCGAGAACTCCTTTAAGGTGGCTGCAAGAATGGCGCTAAAACAAGGCATGATGCAGGCAAATCCAATTCTTTTGGAGCCGATTGCTTTGTTAAAAGTAGTGGTATCCGACGCGTATACCGGTGATGTCATGGGAGACTTGAATAAGCGTCGCGCTCGTGTAAATGGTATGAATGCAATTGGCGGTGACAAACAGGAAGTGGTTGCCGAAATCCCATATGCGGAACTATATGGATATGGAACTATCCTGCGGTCCATGACCGGAGGTACCGGAGATTTCTCCTATGAGTTCCTGAAGTATCAGCAAGCTCCGAAGGAAGTCCAGGACGCAGAAGTAGAGCGTCGTGCTTCTAAGGTAGCTGAGGGCGAAGAGGTTTAAATGGCAGGAGAAAAAAGTAGAAAACTAACCGTAACTGCATCTATCGTATGTTATGTGCTTTATGTGATTTGCTTGCTCATGCAACGGACCATGGTAGCAGATATTATTTCACCGATCTGTTGCTTTTTTGCAATGCTTACCATTGGCTCCGTATGGTTACATGCGAAAAGTCATCGCTGGGTGGTACTTGCGTACACCATCGGTGTTGGCTTCTGGATTCTTGGAGATTTGACCTATGTACTCAACTGGTATGTGCCGACGTATTACGGCTCTGTCGGTGAATTCGCGAATTTGCTGTACCGGTTTACCAGTTATGCGTACCTGGTAGGTATGATTCTCTTTATTGCCAAGGATTATTACAGCAGAGATTTGCTTCGGTTTTTGGCCAATGCAGCACTGTTTTCCATTGCGGTGCACATTATGATCCGTGCATGGTTTGAGTATGGAACCGGTTATCGATTGGATTTCCGTGAGATACCGATTCTGAATGTTTTCTACATTTTTGTATCCTTCTTCATTGTACTTTTGACCTTAATATCGCTGGTGAATCGCGGGGCACAGCAGACATCGGCATTTGGTGTATTTTTGTTCTTCAGTTTCCTCATCTACGGTATTTCCGATACCAGATATGAGTATCTGAATGCGGCAGGCTTTGACGCGGAATCTGATTTTTTCAACGCAGTCTTTCTGTTAAGTATTGTCCTCTTGGCAGTGGCTTTTTCGAAGGTGAGCGTCTCGAAGTTCATGCAGCCGAATGTAGAAAAATACCAGGTGAAAAAAGAAGATGTCATCGGTTTAACCTTCACGGTTATTGGCTTAATTTGCAGTGCGACCATGTATGCCTTTGGTATGCTGTCAGAAAGCGATTTGGCCATCTTACTGGTGGCCGGATTGGCATACTTCTTGATCAGTAAGACCATGCTGGTCAACGACTTGAATAAGCAGCTGATTGCCAAAGCCGAAGAGGAAAAAGAGCAGTTGCAGGAGCAGGTTTCGTTCCAGCAGCAAGAGCTCTATAACGCCAATGAGCAATTGGAGCAGGCAACCTACTTGGATAGTTTGACCGGCCTTCATAACCGTTCTTACTGGAACATCTATCAGAACGATGTATTGTTGGCAAACCCGGATATTCACTTTGTTTTGTTTGCGTTGGATATCAACTACTTTAAGTTGATGAATGATACCTACGGACATTCCGGAGCGGACTTGATTCTGCGGGAATACGGGCAGCGACTGGCGTCCTTGCAAAACGATTATATTCAGGCCTTCCGTATTGGCGGAGATCAGTTCAAGATTTCCTGTGTGGATTTGGACGGACTGTTTGATCGGGAGCGCTTCGCACAGAAGCTACAGGATTTGTTGGACCGTCCATTCGAAGTGGATGACAAAGTCGTACACTTAAATTCCAGTGTGGGTGGTGCCGTGTATCCGGACGATACGGATGATATGGAACGACTCCTCCTATATGCAGATTACGCCAAGAATTCCGTGAAGCATTCCAGTAATCTGACCACCTGTGCCTTCTACCAGGAAAGCACCATGCCGCTGATGCAGCGGAAGCTTTTGTTGGAAAAGAAACTACAGGATGTGGATTACGATCAGGAATTCTCCATGATGTACCAGCCGCAGGTGGATGCCAAGACCGGACGGTTGCTTGGTATGGAGGCATTGGTGCGGTGGATGGATCCGGAGCTTGGAATGATTCTTCCGGAAGAATTCGTACCGGTTGCAGAAGAGATGGGTATTATGTCTCACATGGGCGAGTGGATTTTAGCGGAGTCCCTCCATCAGATTTCTGAGTGGAATCACAAGTTTGAGAAGGAACTGGTGATGGGTATCAATATTTCTCCGTTGCAGCTGTGTGATGAAAACTTCGCAGATGATTTCTTTAACATGTTGGAAGCTACGGAGAACAAACCGGAATGGGTGGATTTGGAGATTACCGAGGGTGTTGCCTTAAATGCAAATGCAACGAATAAGGTAACCATCGATAAGCTTCGCAGCGGTAAGGTTTCCATTTCCGTGGATGATTTCGGAACGGGCTACGGAACCTTTATGAATATGCTGCAGTTCCATTTTGACCGGATTAAGATTGCGGAAGAGCTTGTAATGAAGCTTACCAGCAGTGAACCGGCCAGGGTAATTGTATCCGTGATTGTCGGTATGGCCAGAGGCCTTCACCTTACGACCATTGCGGAAGGTGTGGAGAACGAGGAGACCTTGGATATCCTCTCGGAATTGGGATGTGATCAGATTCAAGGATTCTACTCTGGTGAACCGGTTTCCGCGCAACAATTTGAAGAGCATTGGTTTTAAACAATTTTCCCCTGTTTGCAGGTGCTGTAAACAGGGGATTTTTCTGCCCTCGTTCCTTGACAAAACAAGCACTTATGCTACAATTTTAAGCGATATTCATTTATGCATATTTTTTATTAGAAGATAGATGTAGGAGGAAGAAAAAAGATGGCAGCACCTTATAACCACCATGTGGTTGAGAAAAAATGGCAGGAGTACTGGGAGAAGAATGAAACCTTCAAGACCGACGTTTGGGATTTTTCCAAGCCGAAGTATTACGCGTTGGATATGTTCCCATATCCGTCAGGCGTAGGTCTTCATGCAGGACACCCGGAAGGATACACTGCTACGGATATTATGTCCCGTATGAAGCGTATGCAGGGATATAACGTGCTACATCCAATGGGATATGACTCTTTCGGTCTTCCGGCAGAGCAGTATGCGGTTACCACAGGTAACCATCCGGCTGGATTTACCGAGAAGAACATAGAGACTTTCTCCGGTCAGTTAAGAGAATTGGGATTCGATTATGACTGGTCTAAGATGATTGCGACCAGTGATCCGAAGTTCTATAAGTGGACCCAGTGGATTTTTAAGAAGCTTTACGAAGCAGGCTATGCGAAGCATATCGATATGCCGGTAAACTGGTGTGAAGAGCTTGGTACCGTATTGTCCAATGACGAGGTCATTGACGGTAAGTCTGAGCGTGGCGGCTATCCGGTTGTGAAGAAGATGATGAAGCAGTGGGTCATTGACCAGCAGGCTTTTGCAGAGGAATTATTGGACGGCCTTAACGAAGTTGATTGGCCGGAATCCACCAAGGAGATTCAGCGGAACTGGATCGGTAAGTCCACCGGTGTTGAGGTTGACTTTGATATTGTAGGTGGCGGTAAGTTCTCTATTTTTACCACCTGTATTGAGACCATTTACGGTATTACCTTCATGGTATTGGCTCCGGATTCTGAGCTGGTAAAGAGCTTAATGGACCGTGTAGAGAATCCTACTGAGGTTCAGGCATACATCGATGAGACTTTGAAGAAAAACGATTTGGATCGTACCGACTTGAACAAGACCAAGTCCGGTTGCCCATTGAAGGGCTTATATGCCATCAATCCGGTGAACGGCAAGGAAGTGCCGTTATTCATCGGTGATTTCGTATTGGCTAGCTATGGTACCGGTGCGGTTATGGCAGTACCGACCCATGATCAGCGTGACTTTGAGTACGCAGAGGTGCACAACCTTCCATTGATTCAGGTTATCAATAACAAAGAGGGCAATGTGGACGTTTCCGCACATGCATTTGAGAAGCAGGATTACCTTGGCAAGGGTTGCATCCTGATGAATTCCGAGGAGTTCGACGGATTAACCGTAGAAGAGGCGAAGGTTGCTATCACCAAGAAGCTGGTGGATATGGGTGTTGCCCGTGAGAAGGTGAACTATCACTTCCGTGAGTGGATTTTCGCCAGACAGCGTTACTGGGGTGAGCCGGTTCCTTGTGTTTATACCGAGGACGGCAACATTGTATTCGTAGATGATTCCGAACTTCCGGTTGTTCTTCCGGAATTACAGGATTACAAGGGTAAGAACGGCAAGGCTCCTCTGGAGAATGCCACCGAGTGGAAGGCTTACGATAAGAACGGCTTGAAGGGTACGAGAGAGACTTCTACTATGCCGGGTTCCGCAGGTTCTTCCTGGTATTACATGCGCTATATCGATCCGGATAACGACAAGGAATTTGCAAATCAGGAATTGTTAAAGCACTGGATGCC
>JAGDAL010000157.1 GCA_017959525.1 Lachnospiraceae bacterium
CCCGCATAGAAACCGTCACAATCGAAGGAATCCCGCTGCGGTTTTACAAAGGTTCCATCCGGTGCATCTGCCACACGGTAATGAACCACTCTGTTCGGCCACTGATCGGAGAAGGATAAATACCACTTACCTTGATATGGCAGCAAGGTCGGACACTCCATATTGGAATCCGTTCCCATATCGTTTTCAAAAAATACTCCGGCATCCGTCCAATGGGACAAATCCGTAGAGGTGTATTTTGCAATGACACCGCTGTTTTCAAAGCGGGTGGTCACCAACATCCAATAACACTTTTCCGATTCCATGTAACGTACATAAGGATCGCGGAAATCATTCTTGGAATAATTGTCCCCTGCAGTAAAGGTATCCTCCGGAATCTTGGTCCATTCCTTCAGGTCCTTACTGGTTGCATGCATCACAGCTTCCTTCGGTTCATAGGTATCATTATGTCCGGTATAAAACGCATGGTATACCCCATCTGCATCCCGAATCACGCTTCCGGTACCAAGGGCGATATCCTGGTCTTCTACGCTGTCTCCGTAGTTAATTACCACGCCTGCATCCTCGTAGGAGCAAAAATCACTGGTATCAATCATGGCCCATGGATGATATCCCTGCTTGCCGTTTCTCTGATCTGCCAGATAGAAAATATGATAGGTCCCATCCTCATAGAACGGCATGGTATCACCAATAAATCCCTCGACGGATACCGGATACAAATCGTAATTGTCCATGTTCTCTCCCAAGTATTCTTCTTCATCGGCTGCACTGCCTGCTGCAACCTGCGGTACCGACGCGCAACCCACCATACTAACGCTCATGGTTGCTGCCAGTAAGCCACATATCCACTTTCTCATGTTCCCCTCCTCTAGGCGCATTTGCACCATACATTGTTACATTTAGTCTACATATGTAACAATGCTGTGTCAATATAATACGCCGTTTGCACCATATTTTCGTGAAAATGTGATTTTTTCTTGGGATATTTTTGTGAAATATGAATACTTGGTTTTCGAAAAATGTTACAATTGACACATTTTGTAGGATAGGATACTATATTTTCATATTGTAAGTTAGGAGATTATCATGGGAAACAGGGTTACATTACAAGAAATCGCAGATGCGCTTGGCATCTCCCGAAACACTGTGTCACGTGCACTGAACAACACCGGGAATGTGTCATCTGCAACACGCAATAAGATTTGCCAGGCTGCCCTGGCTATGGGATACAAACAATTCCAGTCTCCGGAGGTTGCTTCCACTTATGGCGCATCTATGCCTGCGGATATGGGTGGCAAGTCCGAGATTGCTCTGTTTACCCATTCTTTTCCGGGAAGCTCCCATTCCGGCAACAAGCTCTTAGAAGCATTCCAGCACAAGGTCAATGCCTTGGGATATAAGCTTTCCATTAATATCATTCGGGATTATGAAATCGAAAATCTGTGTTTTCCGGCGAATTTCACCGCCGAGAACATCGCCGGCATTCTCTGTATCGAGCTGTTCTCCGAGTCCTACAGTGAATTCTTATGCACCCAGAACATTCCGATTCTTTTCATTGATACCCCGCTTAGCCATCGCTGCAATCTCGCTGCCGATGTGCTGTACATGGAGAATCTCTCCAGCGTCTATCACTTATTGGATCGACTTATGAAGGCCGGCAACCGCAACATTGCTTTTGTAGGAGACCGCATGCACTGCCAGTCCTTCTATGAACGTTGGCAGGCTTACGTATCCGTGTTAGCGGACCATGGTGTTCCGCTACGTACCGACCTGTGTATCTTAGACGAGGATACCAGCCCTTACTCCGACGCCGATTGGCTGGGACAGCGCATCAACGAACTTCCACTCTTACCGGATGTGTTCTTTTGTGCCAACGACTTCTTAGCCATGTCCACCATGAATGCACTGCGTTCCCTTGGCAAATCTGTTCCAAAGGATGTTCAGGTGTGTGGATTCGATGATGCTCCGGAGGCCAGCTTAATTGCGCCGAGTCTTACCACCATTAAGATTCACAGCAGTTCCATGGGCTATACCGCTGCGGAATTACTGTTATCCCGCATCCAAAATCCTCAGATACCATATCGCAAGACTTATATTGAGACCGACATTATCTATCGGGATTCCGCAAAATAAAAAGGCGGACACGTGATTCGTGTCCGTCTTATCTTTTACCAATTTTTTTCAAATCCGTTGGATAGGAATCGATAATCATCCCCGGTTCCATCTGTGGATAACAATAGTTCCACTACGGCGCAGTTGTTGATATCTACATCCCAATAGGCGCTGCGGGGTGTCTTCTTCAGATATTCTAAAATGGCATGTCCCGTAGCTCCGTGACTCACTAATAGTACAATATCTTCTTCGTCGAACTCCCCTGCTAGCATGCGACGACGTAATTCCTCAATGACATTCCCGGCCCGGGATACCACCTGGTCATAGTCTTCACCGCCTTCCGGCGCTACAAAGGTCTCCGGGTGATCGAAACAGGATTCTAAGAACTCGGGATGTTCTTCCTCTACGTTCTTCTGCTCGTAGATACCGAAAGCCATCTCTATGAGATTCTCATTCAGTTCAATCTCGTCCGGCTTGTTGTATGCTATGATGCTATTCTCCTCGTAAGAAGAAATATCTATGCCTGCTGCAATGCATCCCGTCTCAATGGCACG
>JAGDAL010000158.1 GCA_017959525.1 Lachnospiraceae bacterium
AATCGAGCGTCACTGCCGAAGAAACACGATATTCCTTGCCCGGACCGGATAATTGATACAGAAGCAACGGTACACAGACACCGATTACCAGAAGCAGTATCATAACCCAAACATAGATACGTCCCTTGACTTTCATGTTGTGAAAGACTCGCATCAAATCTATTACGTCATCTTCGCCCTGACGGTTTACGACGACATTAATCTGTGAATCTTTCTCAATGGACAAGGACTTCTCCTTATCCTCTTGCGATATATCAGACACTGTTGCATTTCCTTTCAAAGTTTTTTTGCAGATGCTGATTAAGTATTAGTCTAAAGCAAGACACCGGAAAAGTCAAGTTGCTTACATCCTTTTTGATAGTAAACAATTGACATTCCCGGTATCTACTCTATTCTTTCATTTAGTTTTCTTTTTATTTGCCTTTCTTCTTATGTTGTATAGCAATCAGTACAATTGAAGCAAGGATAATCAGAAGAATCAAGAGAATCAAAATAAGCTTCCAAATTGGGCTGTAAGCTATTCCCTTCCTGCCATTTTTCTCGCCCTTACTTTCGGATTGATTCTTTTCTCCCAAGCCGTCAACCGGTGTCCCGTCAGAGGAATCCTGTTTACCTGCCGGAGTAGGAGTAATCGTTTCCGTAGGCTTTTCAGTTGACTTCGGAGTAGGAGTAATTGCCTCTGCCGGTTTCTCAGTTGGCTTCGGAGTAGGAGTAATAGTCTCTGCTGGTTTCTCAGTTGGCTCTGGAGTAGGTGTATCTGTTGGAATCATAGTTGGCGTAAGTGTCGGATTGTTATTATTCCCGTTCGGAGGTGTTGTCAACGCAGGAATAGCTTCCGTCTTTTTATGACTTGGGTCATTCTTACAAGTATAAGTGCGAACCCCTTCTACCTGATATGCAGGCTCCTTAGTCACAACACCCGCATCCCAATCGTGACCGGTAGCAGGAATAGGAACTCTTGGTCCTTCTGTCCCACACACTTCACATATTTTTTCTTCTTCTCCTTCTTCCGTGCAAGTAGGATTCTTAAGAACAACGCCTGTCTTCCATTTGTGTTCACCTTTTGGTATAATGTCACGCTTCTCAGTAGATTTACACCGATTACATACATATTCCGTATATCCTTCTGTCATGCATGTCGCACTATGCGTTTCGCCCTTAGCCCAATCATGTCCAAGGGCAGGAACGGTCTGGATATCGTATATTTCTCCACAAACCTCACAATCAACCCAGTCAAGTCCTTCCTCAGTACAAGTCGGGTTCTTTGACTGTGTCGGATTTTTTCTCCACTTATGAGACCAACTAACAGTCACTTCCTTAGTATACTGATGACATCTTCGGCAAATATATACTTCCATGCCATCTATTTTGTCTCTACACGAAGACTCTATTATCCTGTCCGGCGTATCTCCAAAATCATGTCCCAGTGCGGGAGTATCAACTGCATCATAAAACTCACCACAGTACTTGCACTCTATCCAATCCACTCCACCTTCAGTGCATGTGGCTTCTCGAGACATCCGCTCATTTTTTACCCATTCATGCTGCCCATTAGATCCATTGCCCGAACATTCCGAACTTGGACCGGATATAGCCTTGGCTCCTTTTTGACTCATCCCAATTACCAGACCAAAAAGAACAGCACAAATCATAACAAACACTATACTTTTCCGTCTCACCTTTTTCACCTCCAAATATATTGATTTATCATGTTGTGTGCAAATCAACTATCTAGATTGTAGCGCATCTCCTTCGGGTAATCAACATTTACTTCTTGATTGCAGTTATATTACTGTTTTCTGCATAAACGTCGTATTATCAGTCAATTACGTTTTCATTTCTGCTAATTATTTATTTACATCTATTTACCCTAATCCCTTCCAAACAGGTCCCTGGTATATACTTTATTCTTTACATCATCCAAAATTCTGTCATATCGGTTTGCTATAATGGCATCTGATTCCGTCTTAAACTTTTCGAGATCATTTACCACAAGGCTTCCGAAAAATGTCACCCCATCCTGAAGCGTCGGTTCATAGATGATGACAGAAGCCCCTTTGGCCTTAATTCGCTTCATGACTCCCTGAATACTGCTCTGTCGGAAGTTATCGGAATTCGCCTTCATGGTTAATCGATAGACACCGACTGTCAACGGATGCTCCTTTGCCGCATTCCATGTCGAGTTCTCCGAATAGCTATAGTACCCCGCCTTTTCCAAAACACGGTCCGCTATAAAGTCCTTTCTGGTCCGATTGCTCTCAACAATCGCCTGAATTAGATTCTCCGGCACATCGGAATAATTGGCCAGAAGCTGTTTTGTATCCTTCGGAAGACAATACCCACCATATCCGAAAGACGGATTGTTATATTGGTCTCCGATTCTCGGGTCAAGACAAACACCCGTTATGATATCCTGCGTACGAAGTCCCTTCATTTCCGCATAGGTATCAAGTTCGTTAAAATAGCTCACACGAAGTGCCAGGTAAGTATTGGCAAAAAGCTTTACCGCTTCTGCTTCCGTGAATCCCATATAGAGTGTTTCAATACTCGGCTTTTCAGCACCTTCCTGAAGAAGTCTTCCAAAACGCTCCGCGACTTCCCTTGACGCCTCATCACATCCGATAATAATCCGGGACGGATAAAGATTATCATATAAAGCCTTTGATTCACGAAGGAATTCCGGGCTGAACAGAATTCGGTTCGTATTATACTTCTTCCGCACCTTTTCCGTGTATCCAACCGGAATAGTGGACTTGATGACCATGACCGCTTTATCCGATGACTGAAGCACCAACTCTATCACCGATTCTACGGCGGAGCAATCAAAGTAATTCTTCTGTGGATCGTAATTGGTCGGGGCTGCTATAATCACATAATCTGCATTTGCATATGCCGATGCTCCATCAGTAGTTGCCGACAGCTTCAAAACTCGCTCTTCATGTTCAGCAAGGAACTTTTCGATATAGTCGTCCTGAATCGGACTGACCCATCGATTAATCTTTTCAACTTTATCCGGCAAAATATCTACCGCGGTAACCTGATTATGCTGCGAAAGCAATACGGCCAATGATAATCCCACATATCCGGTTCCGGCAACTGCTATTTTCATATATCTTCTGTCCTTTATTACTCCACTGATTTAGTCTCTTCGGAACAAATCCCGTGTATATACCTTTTCTTCAACATCACCGAGGACATCCTGGTCAAAACGGTTTGCTAAGATAACATCGGATTCCTTTTTGAACCGCTCGAGATTGTTTACAACCTCGCAGCGGAAGAACTCACTTCCGTCCTGAAGCGTAGGTTCGTAGACAATAATCGGAACACCGTTAGCAATAATGTGCTTCATAACATCCTGAATCGCGGATGCACGGAAATTATCGCTGTTTGATTTCATCGTAAGCCGATAGATTCCAACGATTTTAGGCTTCCTCGCAAGGATCTGGTCGGCAATGAATTCTTTTCGGACGACGTTGCTCTTAACTACAGCCTCAATCATTGTCTGCGGAACATCCTTGTAGTTAGCAAGGAGCTGCTTTGTATCCTTAGGGAGACAGTATCCGCCGTAACCGAACGAAGGGTTATTGTAATGGCTTCCAATACGCGGATCCATACATACACCATCGATAATCATCTGCGTATCTAAGCCTTTGGTCTGCGCATAAGTATCCAGTTCGTTAAAGTAACTTACACGAACGGCAAGATAGGTATTAGCGAACAGTTTGATAGCCTCTGCCTCTGTAATGTGTGCAAGAAGAACCGGAATGTTTTGCTCGGGCAAGCCGGCACGCTGTTCTTCGGCACGGGCGCCCTCAAGAAGCAGGTCAGCAAACATCTGTCCTTCCGCCTTTTGATCATCGGAACAACCGACCACAATGCGGCTCGGGTGAAGATTATCATAAAGAGCCTTTGATTCTCTGAGGAATTCCGGGCTGAAGATGATATTCTTTACTCCGTATTTGGCGCGAACGGATTCTGTGTAACCAACCGGAATGGTAGACTTGATAACCATTAATACATTCGGGTTCACCTTAAGTGTCCACTCGATTGCATCCTCTACAGCGGATGTGTCAAAGAAATGATGCTCATCGTCATAATTGGTCGGCGTGGCAATAATCACAAGTTCTGCCCCGCCATAGGCGGCAGCCTTATCTGTTGTTGTATGAAGGTTTAAAACCCGCTTCCCTTCACGCGCTTCTTGGAAGAATCGTTCAATCTCATCATCCTGAATCGGGCTGATGAAACGGTTCAACTTCTCCGCCTTAGCTTCTGTTGTTGTGATAGCGGTTACTTCATGCTTTTGGGCAAGAAGTACTGCAAGGGAAAGACCGACATAACCGACACCAGCAACTGTAATCTTCATAAGCCAAACACTCCTAATATTTTACTCTTCCTTCAGCGACTGCTTTAAGATGCTCTCCATATGGGCTTTTACCATAAAAAGCAGCTGACTCAGCCAACTTTTCCTTACTGATAAAACCATTAATATATGCTATCTCTTCAGGTGCTGAAATCACAATCCCCTGACAGGATTGCACCGTCTCAACAAAATTAGCCGCTTGAAGCAAGCTTTGCATTGTTCCGGTATCAAGCCAAGCAAATCCGCGGCCAAGGAGTTGCACATCCAGCAGCCCATCCTGCAGATACATCTCGTTGAGTGTGGTGATTTCCAGTTCTCCGCGAGCACTCGGTTTTACCTGATTCGCCCTGTCACTTACGCCGGCCGGATAGAAGTATAAACCGGTTACCGCATAATTTGATTTCGGAGTCTTCGGTTTTTCTTCAATACTAGTTACCTTACCGCCTTCGTCAAAAGTAACTACACCGAATCTCTCTGGGTCCGGAACATAGTACCCGAATACGGTAGCTCGACCCTGCTCCTCCGCATTTTTCACGGCATTTTTCAGAAGGGTACGAAAACCGTTTCCGTAGAAGATGTTATCTCCGAGAACCATTGCCCCGGCTTCTCCCGCGAGGAATTCCTCACCCAAAATAAACGCCTGCGCAAGTCCATCCGGAGACGGCTGAACTTTATAACTTAGATGAATACCGAACTGACTTCCATCGCCTAACAGTGCTTCAAACCGAGGTGTATCAGTCGGTGTGCTGATAATCAGAATATCACGAATTCCTGCCAGCATCAGTGTACTTAACGGATAATAAATCATGGGCTTATCATAAATCGGCAACAACTGCTTACTAGTCACCTTTGTTAATGGGTATAATCTTGTTCCGGAACCACCGGCGAGTACAATTCCTTTCATTGATAGCATCCTTTCTTATTCGCGAGTTAAAATGAAAAAGTCTCCCTAATGCCAAGCCATTTTTGATCCTTCTC
>JAGDAL010000159.1 GCA_017959525.1 Lachnospiraceae bacterium
AACACCCCTCCCATACTCCTGATTATTCCAGCCATCAGTATCCCAGCGCTATCGAAGGGAAAATACTGAATTTCTCCTCTTCTCCTGCTGCCCCCTGTCAACAAAACAACTGCAGGCGGCGGGGAGTCAAGGGCGAAGCCTCCAAGAGGTGCTTGCACCCTTGACGCCCCGGCGGGTGCAGTGACAATCTCCCACTGGGGGCAGCAAAAAATGAGCCTTCCCTACAAGAACCTTGAGAAAACACATCAGAATTTCTATAATAAAGACACTATGGAAAAAGAAAAGATTACACCAACAACTGAATTCTTAACCGGCACACGGGATTCCCTGCCCATCGCCATTGGGTACTTTAGCGTATGCTTTACCTTTGGCATTATGGCAGCCAAGGCCGGTATCTCACCGTGGATGGCAGGACTGTTCTCTCTGGTGAATGTCACCAGCGCCGGCCAATTTGCCGGTCTGCAGCTGATCATCGCCGGGACCACCTACTTCGAAATGTTCTTAACGCAGCTGGTCATCAATCTGCGCTATGCATTGATGAGTCTGTCGCTTACCCAAAAGCTTTCCAAAGATTGCCACACCGGCAAGCGCCTTGTTATGGCATTTGGCGTAACTGACGAAATCTTCGCTGTATCCGTTAGCCGTGACCGACCTGTAACCTTCGCTTATATGATGGGCCTTGAGATTACACCAATCCTTGCATGGTCTCTTGGTGCCATTGCCGGCGGAATCGCCAATAACCTGCTGCCCACATCCGTACAAAGTGCGCTTGGTATCGCGCTCTACGCCATGTTCGTAGCGATTGTCATGCCTCCGGCCCGAAAGAATCCACACATCGCTATCGTAGCAGGGATTGCCCTTATGTTTAGCTGCCTCTTAAAGTATGCCCCTGTGTTATCCCGGATTTCATCCGGCTTTGCGATTATTATCTGTACCGTGATTGCCGCCGGCATCGGCGCTGCACTCTTCCCGGTAGAAAATGCGAAGGAGGGGGATTCCTAAATGGTAAAATACATGTTATTGATGGCCGTGACCACATACCTCATCCGCATGTTGCCACTGGTCCTGTTCCAAAAAGAAATTAAAAACAAATACGTACAAAGCTTCTTGTACTACGTGCCATACGCCTGCTTAACCGCTATGACCATTCCTGCCATCTTCTATGCCACCGGCAGTATGATCAGCGCCGGTGCAGGACTTGCAGTTGCGCTTTTCCTTGGATGGCGCGGTAAAAGTCTTCCAATCGTAGCACTTGCTGCCTGTATTGTCGTATTTATAGTAGAACTGATGATATAAAAAAAGCGCTCCGTGGAATCATCCACGGAGCGTATTCTTTTATTCTTCCTCTTCTTCGATTGTCTTCGTTGTATACTTATCAAGTTGCGCAGATACCTGCATCACATCATTCAGGAATGTACGCGCATAATCTGCATTCTCAAGATTCTCATTCGATAACGACTCTGCCTGAGAGGAGGACGCTGTTACTTCCTCTGTGGTTGCAGAAAGCTGTGTAATTGCGTCTACAATCTGGTTATTGGCGGAAGCCAATTCATTGAGCATCTGATCCACTTCATTGATCATACCGGTCAGACTGTTTACATCACCACTGATATTAGAAAAGCTATCGGATGCATCGTTAATCAAAGCATCCTCGGTGTTGGTAGCATCCACGGAAGAAGTGACTGCATCGGCAGCTGCCTGTGCATTCTCAGAGAGCTCATCTAACACGCGCTCGATGTTCTCTGTTTCTTCCTTGGTCTTCTCTGCAAGCTGACGAATCTCGTCTGCCACGACTGCAAAACCGCGGCCTGCCTCACCGGCACGAGCGGACTCAATGGATGCATTCAAAGCAAGAAGGTTGGTCTGGTTGGAAATGGCAAAAATGGTTCCAACGACACTCTTAACCTCTTCCGCCTTCTCCTGCAGATGTGCCATGGTCTCAGACACGTTGGCATTGGTCTGGGAAATAATCTTCGCCTGCTCCTTCAGGTTATCCATAATCTTCATTCCGTTCACATTTACTTCCTCGGAATCTTTTGCAATGGAAACCATCTGCTGGGCATGGGTCAGAATCTTATCGATGGAACTCTGGATGTTCTGGGTCATCACGGTCTGATGCTGAATGTTCTCTGCCGTATTCTGGGTAGATTCGGAAATGTCACGAACAGCGCCGGTTACCGTACCGGTGGAGTCAGAAAGCTTGTCCACGACGTCCATCGCATCCGTGGTTCCCTGACGAACCTTGCCTGCCACGTGAAGCACATCCTTCATCATGGCCTGTGTCTGGGTCTGCTCTTCTTTTAACTTGCCGGTGATATCCCGAAGGAAATCACAATTGATTTTGCCCATAATAAGGGCAGCCAAAAGAACTAACAATACAGCAAACACTGTCTGTGCATCTGCCAGCGGATCGGTCAATGAGTTTAACACCAACCAGCGAATAAAAAACTGTGCCGAAGCTACGATGCCAAGGATAAAAAAGGATCTGGTCTGAAAGCGAAAATCGTTGTAAGCGATGTATCCAATCAGTGGGAAACATCCAAAGACCATCACGTAATTGGAATTTAAGAACATGGATCCAAGGATTACCATAACAGCCATCAGGATGACAGATACGTTTCTTGCGGTATTTCCCATGGGATTTGTTTTCAAAAGAATTCCAACGATTGCTAAGAAAAGAACAGATAAACCGATGATTGTTCCGCCCTGGACTGCACTTACTTTGTGAGCAAAGTACTGTGTGGAAGCAGCCACGATGATGCAGAAGTAAATCATCGCAAAACCTATGAACAAAGCCTTATTAATGCGGCGCACGCGTTCGCGCTCGACTGCATACTTAAACTTCTTTTCATTCTCCATAATTATTTTCCTCCCGTATTCCGTTTGTTTTATTGCCAACAATTCAGGACTGCGGCTATACATATTATTTATAATGCATTCCGCGCCCCAACTCAACCGAAATGATGAGATAAAAAAATACGCCCTGCGGATATTTCCACAGAGCGTAATTCATTGTCAAAACTTATTTCCGATTGAAAGCTTCAAATCCCGGATAAGAAGCGCCGGCTCCCAGTTCCTCTTCGATACGAAGCAACTGGTTGTATTTTGCCACACGCTCGGAACGGCTAGGAGCACCGGTCTTAATCTGGCAAGTATTCAGCGCAACTGCCAAATCAGCAATAGTGGTATCCTCCGTCTCACCGGATCTGTGAGAAGCAATAGCGGTATAACCATGCTTGTGCGCAAGCTTGATAGCCTCGATGGTCTCGGTCAAAGAACCAATCTGGTTCAGCTTGATTAAGATAGAGTTACCACAACCGAGCTCGATACCCTTCTTCAAACGCTCAACATTGGTTACGAAAAGGTCGTCACCAACCAACTGGCACTTGTCGCCAAGCTCTGCAGTCATCTTCTTCCAGCCTTCCCAGTCTTCCTCATCCAAGCCATCCTCGATGGAGTAAATCGGATACTTATCAATCAAAGCTGCCCAGTGTGCAATCAACTCATCAGAGGTAAAATCCTTACCGGACTTTGGTAAATGATAGAAGCCAACGCCCTTATCAGACTTCCACTCGGAAGAAGCTGCATCCATCGCAATAACAAAATACTTACCCGGCTCATATCCTGCTTCCTTGATTGCGTTGCAGATATAATCCAAAGTCTCTTCGTCGGAGTTTAAGTTTGGAGCGAATCCACCCTCATCACCAACGGAAGTTGCAAGGCCGTCTTTTTTCAAA
>JAGDAL010000160.1 GCA_017959525.1 Lachnospiraceae bacterium
ATACCTTTGCAATCGTGTCGTTTGGCACGGTGCTGAAACGAAGCTTCTATGAGCGAATTTCGGCACCACATAAGAATCACATCCATGTTTTGAGCTTATGTTCGCTGCGCCGTCCTTGGCGCAGCGTGCCGATTCGCTTCATAGAAGCTTCTGCAGCACACGCACCCACTTAAGGATTGCAAAAGGTATAGGCCCACGGACATAGAAGGCGTAGGCAAAGTTGGGGTGTCCGCAGACCGGCGCACATCTGCCAGCGAAGTGTAAATCATTGAAAGAACACACATTATAAAAGATGCGACTCTTGGCATCTAGAGAATCGGAATTCTTGTCGAGGTGAGCATAACTGTGGCCGGCGGTGGCGGGCCCGGGCGGGGCGGGGGCAGGCGGGAGCAGGACAAAAAAGGCGGGGCGGCACAAAAATTTGCATTTATATGAGAAAGAAAATATAATACTGTTAATTGTGACCTTTTATGTTTGTTTAGGAGGAAAGACATATGTGCGGAATCGTAGGATTCGTAGGTAAGAAAAAGGCAGCTCCGATTCTTTTGGACGGACTTTCAAAGTTAGAGTATCGTGGATATGATTCAGCAGGAATTGCAGTTAGAGATCACGCTGCAGATCCGGTTGTAGTTAAGGCGAAGGGAAGACTGGCAATCCTGTCAGAGAAGACCAACGGTGGCGAGAGCGTGATTGGTTCTTGCGGTATTGGACATACCCGTTGGGCAACACATGGTGAGCCATCCGAGACCAATGCACATCCACATGCAACCGATGATATGAATGTCATCGCAGTACATAACGGAATTATTGAGAACTATCAGGAGTTGAAGGAGAAGTTGATGAGACACGACTACACCTTCTATTCCGAGACCGATACCGAAGTAGCAGTGAAGTTGATTGACTACTACTACAAGAAGTACCAGGTAGGACCAATCGATGCAATTGCTAAGGCAATGGTACGTATTCGTGGATCCTACGCATTGGCAGTTATGTTCAAGGATTATCCGGATGAGATTTTTGCAGCTCGTAAGGATAGCCCAATGATCATCGGTGTACAGGACGGCGAGTGCTATATCGCATCTGATGTACCTGCAATTTTGAAGTACACCAGACAGGTATACTACATCGGTAACTTAGAGATGGCACACTTGGTTGACGGAAGAGCTGAGTTCTATAACTTGGACGGCGACTTGGTAGAGAAGCCATTAGTTACCATCGATTGGGATGCAGAAGCAGCTGAGAAGGGCGGCTTCGAGCACTTCATGATGAAAGAGATTCATGAGCAGCCAAAGGCTGTAGAAGATACCATCCGTTCTATCGTGAAGGAAGAGGATGGCAAGTATTCCTTGGATTTCTCTTCTGTAGGAATTACCGAAGAGGATATTAAGGATGTATCCACTATTTACTTCGTTGCATGCGGATCTGCATATCATGTAGGTGTGGTAGCACAGTATGTCATCGAAGATTTGACCAGACTTCCGGTACGTGTAGAGGTTGCCAGCGAGTTCCGTTATCGTAACCCAATCTTAGATCCAAACGGTTTGGTAGTAGTAATCAGCCAGTCCGGTGAGACCGCAGATACATTGGCAGCACTTCGTCTTGCAAAAGAGCAGGGATTGAAGACCTTAGCAATCGTTAACGTAGTAGGTTCTTCCATCGCCCGTGAAGCAGACTATGTATTCTATACCTTGGCAGGTCCGGAGATTTCCGTAGCAACCACCAAGGCATATTCCGCACAGTTGGTAGCATCCTATCTGTTGGCGTTGCAGTTCGGTTTGGCTCGTGGAACCATCAGCGCTGAGAAGGCAGAAGAGTACGAGAAGGAATTGTTAAGCCTTCCGGAGAAGATTAAGAAGATTTTAGAGGATAAGGAGCGTATCCAGTGGTTCGCTGCAAAGCAGGCCAATGCCAAGGATATCTTCTTCATCGGACGTGGTATCGATTATGCCATCTGCTTAGAGGGTAGCTTGAAGCTGAAGGAAATCAGCTACATTCACTCTGAGGCATACGCAGCAGGCGAGTTAAAGCACGGAACCATCAGCTTGATTGAGGATGGAACCTTAGTCATCGGTGTTGCAACCCAGAGCAACCTCTATGAGAAGACCATTTCCAACATGGTAGAGGTAAAGAGCCGTGGTGCTTACCTCATGGGATTGACCGGTTACGGTTCTTACAACCTGGAAGATACCGCAGACTTCACCGTATATGTTCCGAAGACCGACGAGCATTTCGCTGCATCCCTTGCAGTGGTTCCGTTGCAGTTGTTAGGATATTACGTATCCGTTGCCAAGGGCTTGGATGTAGATAAGCCTCGTAACTTGGCAAAATCTGTTACCGTAGAATAATAAAAAGCGCCTGTGCTGTTTTGGCACAGGCGTTATCTTATTCCAGTGGAGTTGCATTCAGCCATTCCACAATGGCTTCCATACCCGCCTCGGAGAATTCTTCGAGGTGGGTTGTTTTTTTCTTATCCGGTGTGGTATCGAAGTTAAACGGGCCCGGCCAGATGGTGGCCTTTAGGCAGTTAATCTCTTCGAGGACCTTCTCTTCCTCTTCTCCGGTTTCTTCGTTCTTTACGGTTTCCGTCACTTTCTGAACGAATTTCTCTACGCGATAGCGCTTCTCACCGTCACTTCCGTGGAAGGGTAATTTTTTATAAAAATTCAGAGCCAACAGGTCTTTGCGTTGAATCATAAGGCAGTTCTCACTTTCTTCAAAAAGTAAGGATATTATAGCACGAAAAAAAGAGAGGCGACGTGTAATTTTCAACCACAAATACACGCTCTGTAAATTGTGGAACGAAGGGCGGTATGCTATAATTTTTCTAAGAAAAGCCGAGCAGTGTGGCAGATTGGGGGATGCTTATGCGAAAGACTTTGAAGCAGGTAATAACCCTTTTATTGGTGCTTGTTCTGGTAGGCGGCATGACCGTACAGCCGGTGCAGGCGAAGAGCAACCGGGCGAATTGGATGGGAGAACTATCCGATGAATTGCCCTTGTCTGTGATTTCCATTCCGGGAACCCATGACAGTTGCTCACAGTACATTAGCCCGAAGTATTTTCTGCGATGCCAGAATACCGGAATTGGGGAACAGCTGGAGATGGGCTATCGATACCTGGATATTCGGGTGGCCGTAGCAGAGCGGGACGGACAGGATACACTGAAATTGGTGCATGCCTTCGGTGACTGCCGCAAGGGCAAGAGCATCTTTTCCGGAACTTTGTACATCGATGATGTGCTAAAAGAGGTCTATGCATTCCTGGATGAGCATCCGACGGAGACCGTGATTTTCTGTGTGAAGCCGGAGAATGAGGATGACGATCCGATACAGGTTTCTGCACTGATGAACGGCTGGATTTTGCAGGATAGTGCGTATTGGTATACGGATAACCGGATCCCGGAGCTTGGAGAGGTTCGTGGCCGTGTGGTATATGCCAGCCGTTTCAAGGACCATGAGCAGGGGATGAATTTCTACTGGCGGGAACAGGATAACAAGGAGCCGGTGGATATCCCGTACTCGATTTCGATGATTAATACCGGCGAGCGCCTGTGGGTGCAGGATCGGTACAAATACAATAATGAATTGAAGTGGGATGCCTTCGAGGATGACATGGAGAACTGCCAGGCCAACGAAGACACCTTCTCCCTGAACTTCTTAAGTACTTCCGGAAGCGGGACTTTTTCCCATCCGAAGCAGTATGCAGGGGTACTGAATGACAAGTTCAAAGACTATGAATTAACAGAGGGGACCTGCTACGGCGTGTTGATTTTTGACTTCGCCGATGCCGATTTGGCAGCGCAGGTAATTGCAACGAACGAATAGGAGACAACATGGAAGCACTGGTTATATGGATTGTAATTATTGCGGTGATTTATTTACGTAAGAAAAAAGCGGATGAGGCCAATGTCAGCAGGAACCGTCAGACACCGCCGATGGACGCGGCTGATAACCCGTTTGCGCCGCATCCAACACAGCAGCAGCGTCCGCGCCCGGCGCAGCAGGTCAGACGTGCTGCAGCTACCGTGGCCAGAGACGCCAGCAAGACTTTATCTGAGGTGAAGTCCGGCGTGAAACGTTCCTTAGCGGGAATGAACGACGGCGACGTAGAGCAGCCAAACTAGATTGAGACCCGCCGCAAGGCACAGCAGGCCACTGCAGACAAGAGCCGCATCCATCAGGGCCTTCATGAGAAGGAAGCGTTGGAGGCACAGCAGAAGGAAGCAGCCATGAAGGCTATGGCAGAAGCGCCGCAGCGGTTCGAGTTCGAGGATTCCGATTTGATGGCGGAGGTACAGGACCTCATCGTCTGCGGATATCCGACCCAGCTTACAAATCAGCGTGATTTTATTTCCGAAGGCACCGATTTTTTGAATCGATTATCCTCCGGTGAAGCATAAATAGAAAGAAGGACAACAATATGCCGCAACAGGACCCAAGAATCGGAGAAATCTACCGTCATTTCAAAGGAAATCTCTATCAGATTACCGGAATTGCAACCCATTCCGAGACCAGAGAGAAAATGGTCGTATACCAGGCCTTATACGGAGACTTCGGTACCTATGTAAGACCTTACGATATGTTTATCAGTGAGGTGGATTATGAGAAGTATCCGGAAGTGACCGCGCAGTACCGATTCACCTTGGTAAACCCTGCCACACTTCGTGCAGGAAGCGCAGCACCACAGCCGGTCAGTGCACCGCAGCCGGTTAGCACACCGGTAACGCCGCGAGCAACTGTGGCACAGCAGACGCAGGCAACTCCTTCCGGAGAAGAAGGTGTATATCAGCATATGATTGCATTTTTGGATACGGATGATTTTGATAAGAAATATGAACTCTTAACTGAGATGGATACCATGGGAGAATTGAGTAACCATGTGATCGATAATTTGGCAGCAGCCCTGGACGTCGTCATTCCGGACGGAACCTTGGACGCCAGAGCCGATCAGCTGAAGGTGTGTGTACGCACCAGAGCGCGTTTTGAATCCAGCAGATTACGTGGGTAATCCCTGCTGGCTTAAGACGCTGTTGTGGTAGGAACCGGAATAGGTCACCTCTTCGCCGAACCAATCCGGCGGACAGAAGGCATTGGCCTCTTCCTCGTTCTCGAGTTCCACTTCCGCCATCTGAAGCGGGGCTAAATCTCCTTCGAAGAGATCCAACTCGATAGTGTAGGATTCATAAGGAATATAGTAGCGGACCTTGCGAATCACGTGTCCGTCCGCTTTTTGAATCAGGTGGGCATACGATGCTTCCGTAAGCGGCAGGTTATGCTCGATGCGGGTCAACAGACCGCAGGATTTATATGTTAAGAAAAACTCATCGCCTTCGTGTCGCACACGAACCACCGGGGATGTGGACAAGTATCCTTGTTCCAATTGCTTGTGTGGATAATCTTCCGGTGCAAAAGGCAGATGCGTTACTAAGAATTTACGTTCAATTTCCATTCCTTCCATGGGAATACCTCCGTGTGATTGGATGTTGAACTCATCATATCAGTTTTTATAGCAAAGCAAAAGGAGAAACACATGGCAAAAATCGCAATTATGATGGCGGACGGCTGTGAAGAAATCGAGGCATTGACCGTTGTGGATTTGCTCCGTCGGGCAGGTCTTACCATCGACATGTTAGCAATTGAGCAACAACCGATGATTACCGGTAGTCACGGCATCGTCATCGGAGTGGATGCATATCTGGGGGATGTGAACCTGGAGAGTTATGACGGCATCGTGCTTCCGGGCGGAATGCCGGGCACCACACATTTAAAAGAGAGCGCTGCGGTATGCGATGCAGTGAAGGCATTTTTTGCAGCAGGCAAGCTGGTAGCAGCCATCTGCGCAGCTCCCACAGTACTGGGATTTTGTGGTATATTAGAAGGGAAGCATGCAACCTGTTATCCGGGATGCGAAGACGACTTAACGGGCGCTTTGTTATCCGAGGATACTGTGGTATGTGACGGCAATATCATTACCAGTCGTGGTATGGGAACCGCCATTCCGTTTGGTTTGGAGTTGATTTCCTATTTACTGAACGCAGACGTTGCCGATCAGTTAAGCCGAGGAATTGTGTTCAAATAAGAGACCGCTTGTTGGGTAACTTCGGGGGAAGTTAGGGTGTACATTATCAAACAGGAGGGTTTTTGTATGACAGAATTAACACGGGAACAGATGGATATTTTGGGAGAAATCGCAAATATCAGTATGGGTTCGGCAGCTACTAACTTAAGCGTCATGCTGAATCAGCGTGTGGATATTACCACACCGAAGGTATCGCTGATCAGACGAAGCGAAGCGCTGGATGATTACGAGAAAACCTGTATTTTTGTTCAGATTCATTATATTAAGGGCCTGTCCGGTAACAACATTTTCATACTGAAGGAACCGGATATTCTGTGTATGACGGATTTGATGATGGGCGGCGCCGGCAACAAAGAGGGTGAAGTATCCGAGTTGCATATGTCCGCAGCATCCGAAGCCATGAACCAGATGATGGGCGCATCTTCCACATCCATGTCTTCCATGATGGGAATGATGGTGGATATCAGTACCCCGGAAGTCAACCGCATCGATGTAGACAGCGTGAAGACCTTCGAGAAGATGTTTGAATCCAAAGAGAATGATTTTGTTAAGATTACCTTCCATATGGAAGTGGGCGATTTGATCGACTCCATCATGGTACAGTTGTATCCACTGCATTTTGCGGAGGAGATGTGTGCGAAATTCACACCGCAGAAGTAAATCTGTGGCATTGTACTCGTTCAAATACCTATATTTCGGGCCTCTTTCCTGTTGTTGAAATCGTAGATTTTCTGTGATAGAATATGGAAATGACTGTACGTGGGAAAGTATGCCCTTTTCCCCATGAGATAGGTTTTGAAGGAGGAATTTAAATAAAATGAGTGTACAGGTTGAGAATTTAGATAATAATATGGCAAAACTTACCGTTACGGTAGATGCCGATCAGGTGGAGAAGGCTTTAAATGCTGCCTACAATCGCCAGAAGAATCGCATCAGCATCCCTGGATTCCGTAAGGGTAAGGTGCCTAGAAATATGATTGAGAAGATGTACGGAGCAGAGGTATTCTATGAGGATGCAGCTGATATCTTAGTACGTCAGGAATATCCAAACGCTTATGATGAGTCTGAGTTGGATATCGTTTCTCAGCCGGATATCGAAGTTGTACAGATCGAGAAGGGTAAGGAATTCATCTTCACCGCTACTGTAGCTTTGAAGCCGGAAGTAACCCTTGGCAAGTACAACGGAATTACCGTTACCAAGATTGATTGCTCCGTATCCGACGAGGAAGTTGAGAACGAGATTAAGAACCAGCTTTCTACCAATGCAAGAACCGTAACTGTTGATCGTGCAGCACAGAATGGTGATACTGTTAAGATCGACTTCGCAGGTTCTATCGATGGTGTTGCTTTCGAAGGCGGCACATCTGAAAACTACAGCTTAGAGCTTGGTTCCCATTCCTTCATCGATACCTTCGAGGATCAGTTGGTTGGCAAGAAGGCCGGAGATGAAGTTGACGTGAACGTAACCTTCCCTGAGGATTATCAGGCAGAGGATTTGGCAGGTAAGCCAGCACTCTTCAAGGTTAAGATTCATGAAGTAACCGCTAAGGAAGTACCGGAGTTGGATGATGAGTATGTTCAGGACATCTCTGAGTTCGATACCGTAGACGCATACAAGGAAGACGTTAAGAAGAACATTGCTGACCGTAAGGAAGCACAGGCACGTCGCACTAAGGAAGAAGAAGCAATCGCTAAGATTGTTGACAAGTCCAAGATGGATATTCCGGATGCTATGATTGATACTCAGGTAAACAGCATGATCAATGAGTATGCAAATAGCATGAGACAGAGTGGCCTTTCCTTCGAGCAGTACTTACAGTTCACCGGAATGACCGTTGAGAAGTTCCGTGAGCAGGTTCGTCCGGATGCTTTAGACCGCATTAAGTCCTCTCTTGTTCTTGAGCAGATTGCTAAGGAAGAGAGCATTGAGGTTTCTGATGAAGATGTAGATGCACGTATTGCTGAGATCGCTGAGCAGTATGGTATGCCTGCAGAGAACCTTCAGAAGAACATTCCGGCTTCTGAGCGTAAAGAGATGAAGAAGGAAATCGCTATGCAGAAGGCTCTTGAGTTCGTAATGGACAACGTAAA
>JAGDAL010000161.1 GCA_017959525.1 Lachnospiraceae bacterium
CGCTCTCGCTATCGGTGACAAGCGTAGCAGGTACTAAGAAGCTCTGCTTCGCAGACCTTCAAGTACTGACGCTTGCACAGACTCGCTACAGAAAACATATGATGTCAGCTTGTTCCCTCGGGTGGGCTGTTACCCAAATGTTCTGTGCGGTACCACCGCACGTATGCTAGAAGCGCTGGGGCTGTTGTCCCGCTGAGGAGTACATGTTCGTGCTCGAATCTTTTAGCATTTTATTTATTTGATATGTAAGTGGAGTAGTCGTGCTGTCTTCTCTGTAGCGTGCCTGTCGAGGCGTCGGCACTTGAAAATGCAGCGCATTTTCTTAGTGTCCGCTACGTCGAGACCGGAAGCGAGAGCGATCACGCGGGAGAAGATAGCATGGCTACGACACGTAGATATAGGGAAAGAAAAAGGAAAAAGAAGATGAGCAAGATTGTAATACCAGAGGGATACAGCCCAGCGCTGAACCTCAAAGAGACGCAGATTGCGATTAAGAAGGTAAAGGATTTTTTTCAGGAGCAGTTGGCGACAGAGCTGAATCTGCACCGTGTGTCCGCACCGCTGTTTGTAACACCGGAGAGCGGCTTGAATGATAATTTGAATGGCGTCGAGCGCCCGGTTAGCTTCGGCGTGAAGGAGCTGGACGATAAGCAGGTCGAGGTAGTTCATTCCCTTGCAAAGTGGAAGAGAATGGCCCTTGGTAGATATGAGTTTCGTGTAGGCGAAGGCCTGTATACGGATATGAATGCCATTCGCCGCGATGAGGACACCGATAATATCCACTCTATTTATGTGGATCAGTGGGACTGGGAGAAAATCATCACCAAGGAGCAGCGTACCGAGGAGACTCTGAAGGAGACCGTGAAGGCGGTCTATGAGGCGCTGCGTGTGACCGAGAAGCACATGTCCAATAACTACGACTACATTGAGTGCTTCCTGCCGGAACAGATTACCTTCATTACCTCACAGGAACTGCTGGATCTATATCCGGATAAGACGGCCAAGGAGCGTGAGTATGCCATTGCCAAGGAGAAGGGCGCTGTTTTCATTATGAAGATTGGCGATTTGCTCTCTAACGGCGAGAAGCATGACGGACGTGCGCCGGACTATGACGACTGGGAATTAAACGGAGATATCATCGTATATTATCCGGTAACAGATATTGCACTGGAACTGTCCTCCATGGGCATTCGTGTGGACGAGAAGAGTCTGCATGAGCAGTTGGAGAAGGCCGGCTGCCTCGAGAGAGAACAGTTGCCGTTCCAGAAGGGTGTTTTAGAACAGAAGCTGCCGTATACCATTGGAGGAGGTATCGGGCAGTCCCGTATCTGCATGTTTTTCCTCCGCAAGTGCCACATTGGAGAGGTACAGTCCTCCATTTGGCCGGAAGATGAAGTGGAGTACGCACGTACACGTGGTGTGATAATTTTATAATTTGCAAAGCAAATTATTTAAATTATCCATACAGGGGCACTTAGCGAATCAAATCCGTAGGATGCAGATGAGCTTAGTGGCATCGGATGTGATTATGCTTTCATGCAATGAGCGTGTCTCTCCACATAGAAAGGGACTTATATGAGCAAAAAGAATCTACATGACGAAGCAATGGATTATTTGATGGATGGAATTCTGTGTCTTCAGACCAGAGAGGAAGCCTACAGTTTTTTCACCGATTTATGTACGGTGAATGAGTTGGAGGATTTAAGACAGCGATTCCACGTAGCCTCCATGTTACGCAAGGAGAGCACCTATCAGGAAATCGTGGAGAAGACCGGTGCGTCTACCGCTACCATCAGCCGTGTGAACCGTGCCATCAACTATGGCGACGACGGTTATGATGTAGTATTCGAACGCTTAGAAGCAAAAGAAAAGGCATAAGTATCTATGAATTTATTAGAAAAATTGAACCCGGAGCAGCAGCGCGCGGTATTAACCACCGAGGGCCCGGTCCTGATTCTTGCAGGTGCCGGATCCGGTAAGACCCGTGTGCTGGTGCATCGTGTAGCAAATCTTATGGCCAATGGTGTGGAACCATATCACATCATGGCCATTACTTTTACTAACAAGGCAGCCGGCGAGATGCGGGAGCGAATCAACAACCTCATCGGAACCGGAGCAGAGCAGATTTGGGTGGCTACTTTCCACTCCAGCTGTGTGCGCATCCTTCGCCGTTATGGCGATCGTATCGGATATGGAACCAATTTTTCCATCTATGATACGGATGACACCAAGACGGTCATGAAGGAAGTCTTGAAAAAACTGAATATCGACACCAAGAAATTCAAGGAGCGTTATTTCTTAAACGCCATCTCTTCCGCCAAGAACGAGATGATTACCGCAGAAGAATACGCCCTAAACTGTGGCAGTGACTTGGCCAAGAGCCGGATTGCCGGTGTGTATCGCGAGTATCAGGCCAGAATGCGGGCCAATAACGCCATGGATTTTGACGACTTGCTGGTAGAGTGTGTAAACCTATTGAAGCAGGATCCGGAAGTCTTGAATTACTACCAGAATAAGTTCCAATACATTATGGTGGACGAGTACCAGGATACCAACACGGTACAGTTCGAGCTGGTGCGCCTCTTAGCCGGTGGCCGACAGAATTTGTGCGTGGTAGGTGATGATGACCAGTCCATCTACAAGTTCCGCGGAGCCAACATTTACAACATTTTGAACTTCGAGCAGCAGTTCCCGGATGCCACGGTGATTAAGTTGGAGCAGAATTACCGTTCCACCAAGTTCATCTTAGATACCGCCAACGGCGTCATCCGTAATAACGACGGCCGTAAGGAGAAGGCGCTGTGGACCGAGAATGAGCAGGGCGAGAAGGTCAAATTTAAGCAGTTTGACAGTGCTTACGAAGAAGCGCAGTTCATCGCCATGGATATCAATTCCAAAGTGCGCAAACGAATCTACGACTACAAGGATTGCGCCGTACTGTACCGTACCAACGCACAGTCCCGTCTCTTAGAAGAGAAGTTCATCGTAGAGAACATTCCGTACAAGATTGTGGGCGGCGTCAACTTCTACAGCCGTAAGGAAGTCAAAGATATTCTGGCATATTTGAAGACCATCGATAAGGCCCAGGATGATTTGGCAGTTCGCCGTATTATCAATGTACCGAAGCGTGGCATCGGAGCGACTTCCATCGATAAGGTACAGGATTACGCAACGGCCCTGAACATGCCGTTTTTCGATGCATTGTTACAGTTGCAGATGGATCCGGCATTGAAGAAGCTGGAGAA
>JAGDAL010000162.1 GCA_017959525.1 Lachnospiraceae bacterium
GAGTGGCATGGAACCACCTGTCGGGGAAATGGAATGAATCGTACAAAAAGAAGGACCCCCGCCACTACCCACGCCGGTAATGACAGGAGCCCTTCTATATGCAAAAGTGTGCATGCACACTGTTTCCCTATTCAGTCACTGCCTTCTTGGATGCATAATACTCTTCGAAAAGCTTATTGGCTGCATCTAAGGTATCCTGACTAATCTGAGGAAGATCACGTCCCCAAGCCTTGGTTGCTTCCTTGAAGCCCTTTTCCATGGCGGACTGCATCTTCTTCATCTTCTCTTCGTCATCGCCCGCTAGAGCACTGGCGAAATCAAACAGACGCTGGGAGGTCTGCTTTACTCCCCAGTAGCCGTCCTCGGAGATATCCTCCTGGGCCTGCTTCTTGGCAGCTTCACTAACGGTAACCTCTCCGTTGGCAAACAGCTTCCATACGCTATCGTCATCCGTTGCAATGGCATATGCTTTGCCCTGGCCGTTCAAGGTCTGGCGTACAATGTCCAACAACTGGTTCATACGATTGGCCTGGTCTGCCTTCAACTGCTGTACCAAATTGGCACGGTCTTCTTCGCTCATCTTATTAATGCTGTATGGGGATTTGGACTCTACGGCCTTCTCTTCGGACTTCTCGTATACTGCCCCCTCTTCCACAGCCTTCTCTACCGGCTCTTCGGCCTTGGTCTTCGGTGTGGTTGGCGTTGAAGTCGCGTAATTATTAACAACCGCATTTACATTCATTTCAATTGCCATATGATCATCCTCCTTGATTCTTTATCGCTTTGTTGCACGTCCTTTTGCAAGCTTATAGACATAGTGATAGATATCTTTTCTATTGTATCGGTTCAATCGTCTAAAAACTGAACCCCTTCTACTTATATTTTACAAAAATTTATCATAGGCTGCAACGAAGGCTCCATAACGGTCTCTGGCCATATAGATTTCGTCGCCGTTATCCATCACAATAGAGTTTTTCGAATATCCGTGGATGTGCTCCATATTCACAAGGAATCCTCTGTGACAGCGGAAAAACTTGGGTCCCACTAAGATTTCAATATCCTTCATGGAACCATAAACCTCGATTGGTGTTCCCCCGGTATGGATGTAGAGCTTTTTGCCGGAATTCTCAACGTAGAGAATCTGGTGCTCCTTAAACATATATTTCATTCGCTTGGTGCGAATAATAATCGTCGCGTCAATCTTGTACTCGAATTCAGCATGTTCAACCATAGAAGCCTCCTCATCAATAAAAAAACACCTACTTCCGGATCCATCCGAAAATAGGTGCCTTCCTTAGCTGTATCTTCACAAGTTATATCGACATTCCACCGACAAATCTTAAGATGCTAATTTCTTTTTTTGCTGATGTCCGGTAATCTTCACCGCAAGGGAACGTGGAAGCACATAACCGGCAATCACAGCCAACTTCATCAGTGCACTTGGCACAATAATGACGCCGCGCTTGTTCATGCCCTTGATGGCTGCCTTCACGCAATCCTTGGCACTGATGCCCTTTAAGGCAAATACCACGTCTGCATTGGCATTAAACTCTGTATCAACCGGTCCCGGACAAAGCGCATGCACACGCACGTGGCTCTTTTTCTCACGCAATTCCACTGCTACCGCACGGGTTAGGCTGGCTACATAGGCTTTGGTCGCATAATAGGTTGCCATATACGGGCCACCAGGCAATAATCCTGCGGAAGATGCCACGTTCAGGATAGAACCGGAATCCACAGCAACCATGCGCTGCAAAATGCCCTTAAAGAGGATATGCATGGCGATATCATTGAGCTTAATCATGGAGACTTCGCGGTCCAAATCTGTCTCGGTAAAAGAGCCGGCCAGGCCGAATCCCGCATTGTTGATGAAGACATCGATGGTCTCATCCTTCAAGGTCTCCAACAAAGCGAAGCATTCCTTTTTCTTGCCAAGGTCGAAGATATAATACTCTACCGGTACGCTAAGCTCTTCCTGTAACTGCTTCAGGCGGTCTTCTCTACGACCGGTTACAATCAAGCGATATCCCTGTGCCGCATACGCGCGGGCAAATTCCATACCGATTCCGGATGTTGCACCGGTAATTAACGCTGTCTTCATACGTCCTTCCCCCTTTATTCGTTCTCAGTCTCCTCACCGTCTCCGTCGTAATCATCCTGGTCGTCATCTAAGCACGGATCTACCATCATCTCACGGTTTACCACACGCTTCTTGTCACGCTGCTCTTCGACACGCGCGGATAAGAGTTCCTTCACATCACGCGGATGCTTGATGCTACGAATCTCCAGGTTGTGTGCGCTGTGATCGGATGTGGTCAAAAAGATAGAACCTAGACCGAATAAACGCTGTCCAAAAGTGGCCTTGTACTGGATATCCAAGACACGATACAGGCGAATCTCCTCTTCGTTGATGGTGAAGAATCCGGTCTTCACGAAGAGACGGTCATCCGTCAGATCATATACCGTAAAACTCCACGGCAAGCCCAAAAAGGTACGCTTCCTGTCATGCCAAATCACTTCTCGCTTCATTTTCTCCATTGGTGTTTTCCTCCTTATATTTGCCCTTTATTTCTCACTAATCTTGTTCCACTCGTACGGAGTTGCCTGGTAGACATAGTAGTTCAACCAGTTGGAATACAGCAAATTCGCTGTGGAACGCCACTGTAACAGCGGCTCCTTGGTTACGTCATTATCCGGATAATAGTTCTTCGGCATATCTACATAATCCAAGCCCTTATCCATGTCGCGACGATATTCCTTATCCAAGGTCATACGGTCATATTCCGGATGTCCCATGCAGTAGATCTCACTGCCATCCTTCTTCATGCATAGAAGCAGTCCCACTTCCTCGGACTCTGCCAGAATAAGAATGTCTTGAAGCTTGCGCACTTCCTCAATATCCACGGTGGTGTTCCGGCTGTGCGGCACATAGAAATAATCATCGAATCCACGTACCAACGGCACCTTCCGATGCTGCACCTTATGGGCGAAAATACCGAAGATTTTCTTATCCATAATGTGCTTCTTGATTCCGTACTTATGGTACAGAGCTGCCTGTGCGCCCCAACAAAGATACAAGGTGGAAGTCACATGGGTCTTGGCCCAATCCATGATCTCCGTAACTTCCTTCCAGTAGTTCACCTCTTCGAATTCCATCAGCTCCACCGGAGCTCCGGTACAAATCATTCCATCGAAGAAATCGTCCTTCACATCGGTAAAAGTCAGGTAAAACTCATTCAAATGACTCTTAGATGTGTGGGTCGCTTCGTAGGACTCTGTCGTCAAAAACGTAATATTACATTGCAAAGGAGTGTTAGACAACATTCGAAGAATCTGCAACTCCGTATCTTCTTTGAGCGGCATGAGGTTTAGGATTAAAATCTTCAGTGGACGGATATCCTGGTGCATGGCACGGTCTTCATCCATAACAAAGATGTTCTCTTGCTCTAAGATTGAATATGCAGGTAAATTTCGTTGTGTCTTAATTGGCATGTTCCAACACTCTCCTTTTTAGATTTTTTGTTATTATACTCTATTTCCCTTCGGAAATCATGCGCATAACATCTTCTTCCGATAAAATCGGAATGCCAAGGGCGGTTGCCTTGTCTAATTTGCTTCCGGCAGCTTCTCCAGCCAACAGATAATCCGTCTTCTTGGATACGGATCCGGTCACCTTTGCACCGTTTGCTTCCAGAAGCTCTGCCGCTTCTTTTCGGCCTAAGCTTGGCAGGGTTCCGGTAATCACCACGGTCTTGCCCGAGAAAGCTCCGCCTTCTACCACTTTTCGCTCTGTGGAAAAATTCAGGCCATAGGAACGCAGACGCTCAATGACTGCCACGTTCTGCTCTTCCCGCAGGTAC
>JAGDAL010000163.1 GCA_017959525.1 Lachnospiraceae bacterium
AACAATATCGTTTGGGCGAAGAAGTTGGAGCAGGCCGGCTGCCATGTTATCTATGGATTGGTGGGCCTAAAAACCCATAGTAAGATTGCATTGGTTGTTCGCCGGGAAGAAGACGGTATCAAGCGATACGTCCATCTTGGAACCGGTAATTACAACGATTCTACGGCTAAGACCTATACAGATTGCGGTATTTTCACCTGCTCTGAGTTGATCGGTGAAGATGCAACCGCTGTATTTAACATGCTTTCCGGTTATTCCGAGCCGGCGGTTTGGAACAAGCTCATCGTGGCTCCGATTTGGCTTCGCAAGAAGTTCTATCAGTTGATTGACCGGGAGATTAAGCATGCCAACGAAGGCAAAGAGGCCCGTATTGTCTGCAAGATGAACTCCCTTTGCGACCAGAAGATGATTGCGAAGCTCTATGAAGCTTCTGCGGCAGGGGTGGAGATTTATCTGGTGGTACGTGGTATTTGTTGCCTGAAGACCGGAATACCGGGTGTCAGCGACAATATTCATGTCAGCTCCATCGTCGGTAATTTCCTGGAACACAGCCGTATTTTCTATTTTTACAATGACGGTTTGGAAGATATCTATATGGGTTCTGCGGATTGGATGCCGCGTAATCTGGACCGACGCGTTGAGATTATTTTCCCGGTGGAAGAAGATGCCATCAAGAGCCGGGTGAAGCATATTTTGGATGTGGAGCTTTCGGATAATCTGAAGGCCTACCACTTAATGCCGGACGGAGATTATCATCGTCCGGACCGAAGAGGTCATCGTGCGGTTTCTTCCCAGCAACAGTTCTGTGAAGAAGCGATGAAAAAAGATACATCAAATACGACACATTGGCAGGAGCGGAAGTTCATCCCGATCTGGGCCGTGTCGGAAGAAAGTGAAGAAGAGAATTGAAAAAATTGTTATTGACGGATTTGGACGACACCTTGCTTTGTACGGATAAGTCCATTTCCAAAGGAAATCGGGAAGCGATTGAAGAAATGTTAGCCGCCGGTCACTATTTTGCTATTTGTACCGGCAGATCTCTAACCGGTGGATTGAAGGTTGCCAAGCAGTTGGAGTTGAATCGCGAGAATTGCTACGTGATTTGCTACCAGGGCAACATGATTTATGATTTGTACCATGACAAAGTGCTCTATGAGCATACCATGAACACTGCGGATGCCATCGACTTGATGGGCAAGCTTACGGCGGAAGGAATTTACAATCATACCTATCATTCCGGTGAGCTGTTGATTCCGAAGGAGACGGAAGAATTCCGCAAGTATCGCGGCATTTCCGGCGATGCGTATCAGGTGTTTGATTCCTTGGAAGATTTAAAAGACAAGCAGTTGTATAAGGTCATCTCCATTGATTATGATGATCCAAGCCGTTTGCAGCGCTTCTGCGATGAAAACCGGGAATACCTGGATGCCAGATTCCATGCCTTTTTCTCCTCTCCATATTTCCTGGAGTTTATTGCCTTGGATTCCGGCAAGGGCATCGGCGGCCTGAAATTAGCAGAACTTCTTGGAGTAGACCGCTCCGATGTAATTGCCTGCGGTGACGAGCGTAACGACATCTCTATGATCGAAGCGGCAGGCCTTGGCGTATGCATGAGCAACGGCCACGAAGAGGTGAAAACCCATGCGGATTACATTACCAAACGTGATAACAATCACGATGGAATGAAGGAAGTTATTGATTCTTTCATTTTGATGAAATAACCACAATATGTTGTAGAAAATACTTGCCAACAACCCCATATGGTGCTAATATACTTATAGGCACACACCCATGTGCCAAGGGAACCTGTTGAAATAGCAACCAAGGAGGTCGTTGCCATGGAGAACTATTTTAAGGTTTCATCAACAAACCGTTCAAATTCTGAGTCCGATACCGGTAGTCAGCCTTCCTATCGTAGGAACGTTCTGCCTGTAGACGTGGATGAGTTTGGCACGGTCTTCAAAAACGCCTGTGATGAAGTAAAAGAAAAACAGGCAGCACACACCATTTCGAGGGTTTTGACCCTAAACTAAGCATTGTTCCCCGCAATACTTAGAGCATCGTCGTTTATGTAACGATAGGAGAGGATCACATTTTTTGTGATTCTCTCTTGCTTTTTGGAAGAAAAGTGTTGACGCACGTGTGGGGCTGTGATATATTATTGACGTTGTAAAAAACAAGTAGAGTATCCACTCTCACCTAAGCGCAATCGGGCGACTTAGTGTTCAATTTTTACACAATATTCTTATTGTGTTCTTTGATTGTGGATAGTCTGCCTATCCACTTTTTTTATGGTTACGGAGGTAAGAGCCATTAGCGATTTAATGATTAATGAACAGATCAGAGATAAGGAAGTACGTTTGATCGGATCTGACGGTGAGCAGCTTGGAATTATGTCAGCAAAAGAGGCTATGAAGTTGGCTGAGGAGGCAGAACTTGACCTGGTTAAGATCGCTCCGAACGCAAAACCACCTGTTTGCAAGATTATCGATTACGGTAAGTATCGCTATGAGCTGGCCCGTAAAGAGAAGGAAGCTAAGAAGAAGCAGAAGATCGTTGAGGTGAAGGAGATTCGTCTGTCCCCGAACATCGAGGAGAACGACTTGAACACCAAGATGAACAATGCCCGTAAGTTCCTTACCAAGGGTAACAAAGTGAAGATTACACTGCGTTTCCGTGGCCGTGAAATGGCACATATGCAGGCAAGCAAGCATATCTTAGATGATATCGCAACTGCACTTGCGGATGTGGCAGTAGTGGAAAAGCCTTCCAAAGTGGAAGGAAGAAGTATCAGCATGATACTGGCAGAGAAACGATAAGTTAGGAGGAATTAAATTATGCCAAAGAGTAAGACTAAGAGAGCAGCTGCAAAGCGCTTTTCTGTAACAGGAACAGGTAAGTTAAAGAGAAGCAAGGCTTACAAGAGCCATATCCTTACTAAGAAGACCACCAAGAGAAAGAGAAACTTAAGAAAGCCGGCAATTACCGACGCAACAAATGTTAAGAACATGAAGAAAGTTTTACCTTACGCTTAAGGTGATTTAGAAGTTAGGAGGAATTTGAAATGGCAAGAATTAAAGGCGGTTTAAACGCAAAGAAGAAGCATAATCGTGTATTAAAGTTAGCTAAGGGTTACAGAGGAGCACGTTCTAAGCAGTATCGTATTGCTAAGCAGTCTGTTATGCGTGCACTTACTTCCGCATACGCTGGACGTAAGCAGAAGAAGAGACAGTATCGTCAGTTGTGGATCGCTCGTATCAACGCTGCAGCTCGTTTGAACGGACTTTCTTACAGCAAGTTCATGTATGGTTTGAAGCTTGCTGGTGTTGAGATGAACCGTAAGATGTTAGCTGAGATGGCTGTAAATGATGCAGAAGGTTTTGCATCTCTTGCAGAGCTTGCTAAGAGCAAGGTTGCTTAATTAAGAAGAATATTTAGAAGGCCGATGGAGTTTTCCGTCGGTCTTTTTTTCTTTATTTTACAGGGGTTTCGTTGTTTTTTACCATTGAAAATGCTAATATATATAAGGACTTTTTTATTGAGGAGCAGATCTTGAAGAAGAATAATAATGTGGTTCGGTTTCATAGACCGTTTCAACTGAATATCGGTTCGGTGTTGTGTGTTATTATCTTCATCTACGTATTGTTTCATGTCTTTACCTATTTCACTACAGACAACATTACTATATACGAAGTGACCCAGGGTACCATCGTCTCTAATGATACCTACCAGGGACTTGCCATTCGCCAGGAAACCGTGGTTCCGACGGATCGGGACGGTTCCTTGTTCTATTATTGTAAGAACGGTAGCCGTGTAGGTGTAAAGAGCCGCATTTATTCGGTAGATACCGACGGAGCGTTGGTGAAGAAACTGACAGAAAAGGAAGGACAACCGGATTCCATTTCCTAGGAGAATATTTTATCCATGCGTCCGGATATTTCGGCGTTTGTAGGAGATTATTCCGGCCTTCGTTTTTCCAAAGTATATACTTTCAAATCCAATATTTCCGATTCCTTAATGCAGCTATATTCCCAGCAGATGACGGAATCCTATAGTGCTGATATTGAAGCGGCTTCCTCTGCAGAAGTGTTCTATACCTACCATGCGCCGGTTCCGGGTACGGTGGTATTCTATACCGACGGATATGAGGATTTAACCTTGGATGCCTTTACTCCGGAGACCTTTCAGCCAAATCAATGGGCGGCGTTGAACCTGCGCTCCAGAGATACGGTAGCTGCCGGAGATGCAGCATATAAGCTGATTACCGGTGACAACTGGAACTTAGTCATTCCGATTGGGGATGATATGGTAGAACAGTTAGGCGATTCTACCGCTGTGGAAGTGGAGTTTACCGAGGATGGCGCCGTTACCTGGGCGTCCTGTGAAGTTCGCGACATCGGTGGCAACCATTATCTGGTATTGTTTTTGGATGATTCCGTGGATCGTTATGCCCAGTCCCGTTATTTGTATGTGAAGCTATTATTAGCACAGCGTTCGGGTCTTAAGATTCCGAATTCTGCGATTGTAACGAAGAACTTTTTCGTTGTTCCGAAGGGCTATTTTATGTCCGGAAGTGATGATTCCGATTCTAAGGGTGTTCTGGTGGCTACGGACACCGGCAACCAGTTTATCGAGACCACCATTTACTATGAGACGGAAGATGCCTATTATATTGATTCGGAGGATGTTTCTTCCGGTGATAAGCTAATAATGGCCAACTCCAACGATCGTTACACGGTGGGCAACGACATTGCCGAATTACAGGGCGTCTATAATGTGAACAAGGGTTATGCGGTATTTAAGCAGATTGAGATTCTCTATCAGAATGAAGATTATTGCGTCATTAATACCGGAACCCAGTATGGTGTTTCCTTATACGATCACATCGTATTGCAAGGAAATTTGGTAAATGAAAACGATTTGATTTATGCGAGGTAAAATATGGTACAGGAAAATTTGACACAGGTTGAAGCTAAGATTTCCGCTGCTTGCGAGCGTGCCGGCCGGAAGCGCGAAGAGGTTACTTTGATTGCGGTAACCAAGACTAAACCGGTTGAGATGTTGCAGGAAGCCTATGACTGGGGCAGCCGTAATTTCGGTGAGAACAAGGTCCAGGAAATCATGGATAAATACGACAAGCTTCCATCCGATATTCATTGGCATATGATCGGCCATCTGCA
>JAGDAL010000164.1 GCA_017959525.1 Lachnospiraceae bacterium
ACTTAGAAGAAATTAAGCGCTTGCTTGCAGGTATCGGTCTTCGGGCCAACGTCCTCTACGGCAACGGCTCCAAGGGGGTAAAGGATTGGAAAGACATTCCAAACGCTCAGTTTAACCTGGTGCTTTCTCCATGGATTGGATTATCCACGGCGAAGCTTCTAGAGAAGAAATACCAGACCCCGTATTTGCATATTCCGGTACTTCCGGTGGGCTTAAAGGAGACCAGTCGTTTCTTACGTAAGGTTGCTGCTTTTGCGGAAGTGGAACATGACGTGGTAGAGGGATTTATCGCAAAAGAGGAAAAGCGTTACAAAGAATATTTCGTTACCTTAGGCGATTTGCTTTCCGACTATGGCCCATATCTGCCGTATCAGTTGTACACCATTGCAGATTCGACTTACGGTGTGGGCTTAAGTAAGTTCTTTATTGAAGAATTAGGATTTACCCCACGGAAGTATTACGGCGTTGATATTACCGACCAGAAGGTAGCAGATCAGGTGACGGATTTACTGACAGGTATTGATGCAAGATATGAAGGCACCATCACCTATGCTTATGACAATCGTGTGATCCAGGATGAAATCGAAGCGGATTTGAAGGAGACCAAGGTTCGTTCCGTCATTCTGGGAAGTAGTTGGGACAAGAAGTTGGCCAAGGAGAATAACGACAGCATTCTGCTTCGCATCAGTTTACCGATTACCGACAAGGTCATCGTGAAGAAATCCTACATCGGATATCAGGGTGGATTAACCATTTTAGAGGATTTGTATTCCGAACTGTTTGCCGACGGAATGATTACCAACACCACACATGCAGAGCATTAAGATGTGCCCGCTGGAGGAAATAACATGAGAATTGCAGTTGCAACAGAAGACGGAGTACACGTTGCCGGACATTTCGGACGGATTCGGGAGTACCAGATTTTTGAAATCGATCCGAAGGAAAATTTAATTTGGAAAACCGAGAAAATCGAGATTCGTGAGGAAGAGATTCCAAAACCGGATACGGACGGAGGTTCCGGCGGCTGCATGGGACATAACGAGAAAGCATTGGAGTATATCGCTACCAAGCTGGAAGGATGTACCTATGTTGTTCTGGAAAAAATCGGCCCCAAGCCATCGAAGATATTGATGCGATACGGCATTCATCCGTTGGAGACCAATATCGAGATCAATGAGGCATTACGGAAACTCGTAGATTATACAAGAAAAAAGGAGAATTGATATGAAAAAGAGATTGATTGCAGTAACATTGACCACCGCCATCGTATTGGCATCCTTTGCAGCATGCGGTAAGGCATCCGGAGAAGCTACCGGATTAGATGGAACCGATAAGGATACCAGCGCAGTCGCAGAGAGTGGAGTAACCACCATTACCGTTGGATATCCAACATCTTCTTTCCCTCTTGCATATGAGGATGAAAGCGGCAATCTGACCGGTTATGAGATTGAAGTATTAAAGGCAGTTGATGAGCGACTGGATGACATTCAGTTTGAGTATGAGACCGCTGGACAGGATGCACTTTACGCAGGACTTGGTACCGGTAAGTATGATTTGGTTATCAGTAATGCATTCTACACCGATCAGCGTGCAGAGAACTATGTATTGACCGAGAATCCAATCGGTGCATCTGTTGTAGGTACCATTTTACGTAAGGACGTGACCGGTATCGAGAGCTTCGAAGATGTTGCGAAGAATAAGTTGAAGTTATCCCCAATCCTTGCAGGTGATGGTCTGTACTTCGTTGTATATCAGTACAATCAGCAGAATCCGGACAACCAGATTGAGTTAACCGCAACCGACGATCCAAACAGCTTCATCGAGTCTGTAGGCTGGGTAGCAGAAGGAAGATATGATGTTTCTTTGTATCCTCGTAACTACTGGGAGAGCGTTATTGCAGATGAGAACGGTGAGTTACATGAGTACTACGATCAGGTACAGTTCATCGAGAACCGTTCTGTAAATACCTATGCGGTATTGGCGAAGGGTGAAGAGGATATCGCAAAGGAAATCAGTGACCAGTTTGGCGCGTTAAAGGAGGAAGGCTTCTTAGAGAAACTATCTGAGCAGTTCTACGGTTACAACGCATTTGCTTACAATAGTGAAAACTAATTTAGCGACAGGAATATGAGAGAGTTTCATTTTGAGATTATGGTAGAATTTTATTTTAAAATTCTACCATATTTAACAATTACGATAACGTATGTCTTTTTCTCCCTCTTGTTCGGCTTTTTGCTTGGAGCATTAACCGCATATTTCCGCTTGTCCAAGAATCCGGTTCTTAAGGCGATTTCCGGAGCTTATATTACCGTTATGCGATGCGTACCATCCATTGTGTTTTTGTTCCTGGTATATTACGGCCTGCCTGGATTGATGCGCACCCATTTTGGAATTGATATGAATGACGTAGATGCCATTGTATATGTCATTATTACCTTCTCCATTATGCTTGGCGCATACACGTCCGAGATCATGCGAAGTGCCTATTTATCCGTGGATCATGGACAGTTCGAAGCAGCGGTGTTGGTCGGTATGGATTCCTTAACCGCATTCAGACGCATCATTTTCCCGCAGGCCTTGCATGCAGCCATTCCGAATGTTGGAAATATCATTATTTTCATGCTAAAGGAAGGTGCACTTGCCTACATCATCGGATTACAGGATGTGCTGGGAAGAGGATATTACCTCAATAGTTTGAAAGCGAATGCATACAGTATGGAGACCTACCTGGCGTTGACCTTGATTTATTGGCCATTAACGCTTCTTCTGGAAAAAGCATTTCGTGAGTTGGAAAAACGACATTCCATCGCTTTCTTGATTCAAAAGAAAAGTAGCGGGAAAGAGGTGAAGGCATGACGTTAGATACGAAGTTTATGATTGAGGCATTACCGGAGATTATCAGGTATGTGCCGGTGACCTTGCGGTTGGCACTGGGCGCAGTGTTGATTGCCCTGGTCTTTTCCGGATTGTTTGCCTTTATTTTACTAAAGAAGGTGCCGGTCTTAGACAAGATCGTGAAGGTCTATTTGTCTGTGATTCGAGGAACACCGATTATTCTGCAGATGTTTGTGATTTATAAGATTGCACCGTCTGTACTGCAAGCGTATTTTACCAAGATTCATTCCGGTATCGATATCTTTGAGATTGATAACAGCTGGTATGCGTATTTGGCTTTGTCCTTATCCGCCACGGCCTTTTTTACGGAAGCCATCCGTGCGGCCATTCTGTCGGTAGACAAGGGCCAGTTGGAAGCGGCCTACATGGTAGGGATGACGGCGCCGGTTGCATTTTGGCGTATCATTTTACCCCAGGCCATCGGTGTGGCACTTCCGATTATGTGCAACACCATCGTGGATACGGTGAAGGCCACCTCCTTGGCATTTGCTATGGCAGTAACGGAAGTGACCGGAGCGGCCAAGATTTTGGGCGGTATGAGCTTGCGCTATTTTGAAGCGTATCTGGATATCTTCTTTGTATATCTGATACTGATTTTTGCTATTGAATTTTTACTGAAACGTTTGGAAAAATGGCTGGTTCGCTATCGTAAAGCAACCGCATAGAGAAGGAAAAAAGAATGATTGCAATTAGAAATGTAAAAAAGTCCTTTGGAAAGCTATCGGTGCTGCAGGATGTATCGCTGGATATCAAGGAAGGCGAAGTGGTGGTGATCCTTGGTCCTTCCGGATCCGGTAAGACCACCTTGCTTCGATGCATCAGTTTCTTGGAGCGGGCATCTGCAGGAACCATCGCCTTCGGTGATGATGTGGTGGATTTAAAGCATGCATCCAAGAAGGACATTTTAAGAACCCGCAGACGGGAAGGATTTGTATTCCAAAGCTATAACCTGTTTGCGAACAAGACAGCATTTGAGAATGTTTACGAAGGTTTGGTATCCGGCCGTAAGGTGCCGAAGAAAGAGGCCAAGGAGAAGGCCTTAGAAGCATTGGATTGGGTAGGACTCTTAGATCGTAAGGATTACTATCCGGCCCAGTTGTCCGGTGGACAGCAGCAGCGTGTGGGAATTGCCCGTGCCGTTGCCTTAGAGCCGGAGGTGATTCTCTTTGATGAGCCAACCAGTGCCCTAGATCCGGAGCTTGTAGGAGAGACCTTGGAAGTCATTAAGCGCGTTGCCAAGCGCGGCATCACCATGATTGTGGTAACCCATGAGATGTCCTTTGCCCAGGATGTGGCAGATAAGATTGTCTTCATGGATGGCGGCGTTGTGGTGGAAGAAGGAAGTCCGAATGACATCTTTACCCATCCGAAGGAAGAGCGGACCAAGCAGTTCTTGAAGCGTATTATTGGGGAGTTTGTATATGAAATCTAAGGAAGACAAAATCTTTTACCCGGATTTCTTCAATGATGTGTTTGGACCGATTATGCAGCCGGGCTCCAGTGGTGGATTCGCCGGAACGGACCGCATTGGTCGTATGGCTCGTGCTGCTCTTGCTTCCAAGCCAAAGAGAGTGAAAATCCTCCTCAATCCATCGGAGAAGCGACTGCTTAGTCTTGGTACCTGGATGGAAGACCGGGCTTATCTTGGCGGTCTTTTGGATATGGATACGGAGGATGTGCGCTTGTTTGATGCACATGCCATTGCAAGAGCATCCGGTTTATCTTATGAATTTGGGGAGAGGGACAGCGATAGTCCTTTTCCTCACAGTTCCACGTTTCTTCTGGAAGGAGAAGCTGGGGACACCGCAGAAGTGCTGGCAACTTCCATTGGCGGTGGCATGATTCGTGTTCATGAAGTCAACGGTTTTGCCATGGATTTCCAAGGGGATACATACGGTATCTTTTTGTGGGAAAAACAACAACATCCGAAGTTTTCCAAGATTCGGGAAGATATCGAGGAACAGTTAAAAGAGGCGTACGTTGCGACCTCTTTATTGTCGCATCCGGATGGTCGCCAAGGGGCCTTGATTGAATCTTCCGTGGAACCGACGGAAGAACTGATTGATAGGATTGCATCGCAGGACTTGGAAGTGCGCGTATTTCCGGCAGTGCTTCCGGTCATTACCAGAGGAAATCGCGGGCCGCAGCTGTTTGATACAGTTCCCCGTTGGCGGGAAATTGCTAAGGAACGGGGCATCTCCTTTGTGGATGCAGCCATTTTGTATGAGCAGCAATTCTCCGGATGGGATCGGGATGCCATCTGGGCTTTCTTTGAGAAGATTGCAGATGTGTTGGATGGACAGGTCCATGCACTGGAGCGTTTGAATTACAACGTCGAAGATACGCCTATGCTTCCGGTATACGGCAAGCTATGGAAGGCTTACGAAGAGCAAGGGAAGGCGGTCAGCGACAGCATTACCAAGCGTATGATTGTCTATGCCTTATCGACCAATGCTAAGATTCCGGGGGTAAAAATTGTTCCGGGTCCCATGGGGACCGGCGGAGGCTATTTGTATTCCGCCATCGCTGCGATTTCGGAAGCCTATAACATCGAGAGAAAAAGAATCATTGAGTCTTTAATTGTTGCTGCCGGATTTGGTATGATAGCTTATACTAGGTCAAACCCCAGCGGGGAGCGGGGGTGCGTGGGCGAATCCGGCGTATGTGCCGCGATGGCGGCGGCTGCAGTGGCACACCTAATCGGCGGCGATTCCTATGCCGTAGAGAATGCCGCGTCCATGGCCTTGCAGGCCTCCTTTGGAATTACCTGTGATGCCATCCCGGGAGGATTGGAATTCCCATGTATTACCAGAACCCTGCGGGCGACGGTCACGGCTCCGTTATATGCGGATCTGGCCTGTGCCGGAATCAATCCGTTGTTGCCATGGCACGAGGTGTTAGATGCCATGGAATTGCATTATCAGCGGACCGAGCAGAAGCTGTTGTGTGGCTCCCAATGTGGATTGAACTGTACGCCGACAGCGAAGAAATGTATGGAATTTATGGCACAAGATGTCATGAAGGATAACTTGAAGTACGAGGAAGGATAAAGATGAAAGATCAAACAAAATGTGTACAAACCAGAGACAAAGACGAAGACATTGCCTGTATTAACCTGCCACTGTATCGCGGGGTAATTTATCGGCACAAAGATTTTACCCACCAGCCGGGGCAGTTTGCCTATGCAAGATGTGCAACGCCGACAACGGAAGCCCTGGGTGATTTGGTGGCAGATTTGGAAGGTGGAGTCAAAGGCTTTACCACCAGCAGTGGCATGGGTGCCATTTCCGTGGTGATGAAGCTGTTCCATCCGGGAGATCATATTATTGTAACCGCCGATTTGTATGGCGGAACCTACCGTTATTTCCATGATTATTTGCAGGAATACGGATTTGAATTTACCTATGTAGATTCCTGGAATATAGAGGAAGTGGAAGCTGCCGTACGTGATAATACCAAGTGTATTTTTATTGAGACGCCGTCCAATCCATCCATGCATGTAACGGATTTGGCTGCAGTTTCTGCAATTGCCAAGGCAAACGACGCGCTTTTTGTGGTAGATAATACCTTTTTATCTCCATATTTCCAGAAGCCCCTGTCTTTTGGCGCAGATGTTGTAGTACACAGCGCTACCAAGTACCTGGGCGGACATAATGATATCTTGGGTGGTGTCATTGTTGCCGGCAACCAGGAATTGGCAGATAAGATTTTTGCTATCTACATGGCAGAAGGAAACAACTTAGGCTCCGATGATGCGTGGCTTTTGATTCGAAGCATTAAGACCTTGGCGGTTCGTATGGACCGACAGCAGGAGAATGCACTGGCCATCTATGCGTATCTGAAGACCTTTGATTCCATCAAAGATGTTTTGTACGTTGGAGATCCAACAAGAGAAGATTACGAATTATCCAAGCGTCAGACCACCGGATTCGGCGGTATGATTTCCATTCGTGTGAAGGATAAGACCAAGATTCAGAAGTATTTACAGAGTCTGAAGGTATTTTCTTTTGCTGAGAGCTTGGGTGGTGTAGAGAGTCTTGCGACCTATCCTTGGACCGCAACGCAGGCACCGATTCCGGAAGAGCAGCGGAATGCGACCGGTGCGACCGAAGATTTGATTCGTCTGTCCATCGGTATCGAGAATGTGGAAGACTTAAAAGAAGATTTACGACAGGCATTTGAGCAGGCATAACAATTGCCTTATGCCTCGTGTGAGGGAAGAACATGTACGATTTTGACCAAATCATTCCAAGATACGGAACGAATTCTTTGAACTATGATTTTATAAAAGAGCGGACAGGGCGGGAAGATCTGTTGCCGTTATGGGTAGCGGATATGGATTTTTCTTTGCCGTCGGAAGTATTAGAACCATTGAAGGAGCGGGTGGCGCATGGTATCTTCGGATATTCCGATCCAAAGGAGTCCTACTACAAGGCCCTTAGTGGCTGGTATGAACGCCACCATCATTGGACGATTGAACGTCGATGGAATACGGTGGTGCCGGGGGTGGTGTACGGCATTGCCCAGGCCATTTTAGCACTGACCAAGCCGGGGGACGCCATCCTGATTCAGCAGCCGGTGTATTATCCGTTTTCCGAAGTGATTTTGGATAACGGCCGGTGTCTGGTAAACAGTGAACTGGTATTTAACGGCACCGGGTATGAAATCGATTTTGAAGATTTGGAACGTAAGATTTTAGAGGAAGACGTGAAGATGTTCCTGCTTTGTAATCCACACAATCCGGTAGGACGGGTGTGGACGCTTGAGGAGTTAAGACGCATCGATGAGATTACCAGACGCCATCAGGTGTTGGTCTTCTCCGATGAGATCCACGGTGATTTTACCTTCCCGGGATACGAGTACACCCCGTACGCTACCGTATCCGAAGAAGCGGCACAGAATGCCGTGATCGGTACATCACCGTCCAAGACCTTTAATATTGCAGGCCTCCAGGTAAGTAATATTGTAATTCCAAATCCTGCGCTTCGGAAGCAATATCGACATGCGGTAGCAGCCAGTGGCTATAGTCAGGGGAACACCATGGGACTCTTAGCCGGGGAACTGGTTTATGCGCGTGGCGATGACTGGTACAAGGAATTGCTTTCCTATTTGGATGGGAATCTTTCCTTCATCCGGGAGTATCTGAAGGAGCATCTTCCGAAGTTGCAGTTAATAGAACCGGAAGGAACTTACTTAATCTGGATCAATTTTGAAGGCTTGGGACTGACCAAAGAGCAGTTAGACCAGCTGATTGTAGACCGTGCGCATTTGTTTTTGGATGCGGGTTCCATCTTCGGAGCCGCCAGCGCACAGTTTTATCGCTTCAACATTGCCTGCCCGCGCAGCATTTTAGAGCAGGCATTTGACCAGTTAAAAGAAGCAATGGATTCCTTATAAAAACGCTTGGAAGTTTGTTCGAAATCGGCTAGAATTGTAAACATATTTTGGAATTGTCTAGGAGATTACGAACGATGTCTAAGCTTTATTTCGCATCTGACTATCAGGAAGGTGCACATCCTAAGATTATGGAGCGCTTGGTTGCGACCAACATGGAACATACGGAAGGCTATGGAACCGATGCCTACTGCGAATCTGCAAGAGAGAAGATTCGCGAGGCGGTTGGTGTTGCAGATGCCGGTGTTTACTTCTTAGCCGGTGGAACCCAGACCAATGCCACTGTGATTGCATCCATGCTTCGTTCCTACGAAGGCGTACTTGCAGCGGATACAGGACACATCAATGTGCATGAGGCCGGTGCGGTAGAATATACCGGACATCGCGTATTGGCATTGCCGTCTCACGAAGGCAAGATTGATGCTGCAACCATTGATGCTTATGTGGATACCTTCCGCAAAGATTCCAGTTGGGATCACATGGTATATCCTGGAATGGTATACTTATCACAGCCAACAGAGTACGGAACTTTGTATTCCAAGGCTGAGCTTCAGGCAATTCGCGAGGTGTGTTTGAAATACAACATGTTCCTCTACGTTGACGGAGCAAGATTGGCTTATGCATTAGCATGTGAAGAGAATGATGTAACATTGAAGAATTTAGGTGCTTTGACCGATGCCTTCTACATCGGTGGAACCAAGTGCGGCGCCTTGTTTGGTGAGGCCGTGGTACTTCCGAATCCGGATGTGATTCCTCATTTTTTCACCATGATCAAGCAGCATGGAGCCCTGACCGCCAAGGGTCGTATCCTTGGTATCCAGTTCGAGACCCTCTTTACCGACGGGCTGTATCTGGAAGCGGGAGCACAGGGTATTCGTACCGCCAATCGTTTAAGAGATGTATTGCATTCACGTGGATATCAGATGTTTTTTGAGACGCCGACCAATCAGATTTTTATTGTGGTCGACAATGACCGATTGAAGACCCTCGGTGAGCATGTGGTTTATAGTTTTTGGGAACCGTTTGATGCTACACACACCGTGATTCGTTTGGCTACCGGCTGGGCGACAACGGATGAGGATGTCGATCGTTTGGCAGAATACTTGTAAGAAGGACCCTGATTCCCGCTGGAATCAGGGCTTTTTTATAAAAAAGAGTTGACAGGAAAGGCATAGTCTTGTATTATTCCTACTAAACAGGTAGGGAAATAGGAATTAACTTTTCCAGGTGTCAAAAAATGATGTAGAAAGTTGGAAAAGAACATGGGAGTAATTGAAATTTCACATGTGTCGAAGCGCTTTTCTCCGAAAGAGG
>JAGDAL010000020.1 GCA_017959525.1 Lachnospiraceae bacterium
AAAGCCGTAGTAGTTAACATGTCATCCGCAATGCCGTGTGCTAACTTTGCAATCACATTGGCGGTTGCCGGTGCTACCATGAACAAATCGGCCTTCTCTGCCAGAGAGATATACTCCACTTCGAAGGTAAAATTACGATCGAAGGTATCCACGATACACTTATGTTTTGTTAATGTCTCAAACGTCGTTGGTGTAATAAAATTCGTTGCATTCTGGGTCATCAGTACATGGACTTCTGCTCCCAGCTTCACCAGGGCACTGGCCAGATTCGGAATCTTATATGCCGCGATTCCGCCGGTCACTCCCAATACCACACATTTTCCGGATAATAATTTTGTTTCACTCATGATGCTAATGTCCTTACTCTCCTAGATTACGTAAAACCAAGCGCCCTGCTCTAAGTCATTGCTCTCGATAATGGAACCGTCCTTGTCCTTAAATACCAATTCCTGGTTCTGGATGGTGACACGGGTGCCCGCCTGAATCGACTTCGTAATGAAGGCGTTAGATCCAATGACGGAATCATGTCCGATGACGGTCTCGCCACCTAAGATAGAGGCTCCGGAGTAGATGGTTACATTGTCTTCAATGGTTGGGTGTCGCTTCACGCCATGAAGTGCCTGGCCGGCAGCGGTAGAAAGCGCACCAAGGGTAACGCCCTGGTATACCTTCACATGCTCACCAATCTCTGTGGTAGAACCGATTACTACGCCGGTTCCATGGTCGATGAAGAAATATTTACCGATGGTTGCTCCCGGATGAATATCAATTCCGGTCTTGGAATGGGCATATTCCGTCATCATACGAGGAATCAATGGCACATTCAAAAGGAAAAGCTCATGAGCCAATCGATTGATGGTCGTAGCTAAAATACCCGGGTAAGACAGAATAATCTCATCCTTGTTAAAAGCAGCCGGGTCACCTCGGAAGGTTGCTTCCAAGTCTGTATTTACATATTCACGAATCATCGGAATGCGGTTGCAAAAAGTCAGAGCCAGACAATACGCCTGGGCATTGATTTTCTCGTCATCCACTTCGCCATCCGGATTCTCCGAATAGAACTGATAGCGCAAAACGATTCCAATCTGCTTACTCAAGTTGTACAACACGTCCTCGATCAATACGATCAAGTTGCCGTATTCACTGTAACTCTTGTAAAACTTATCGCGATAAAATCCCGGCAGAAGCATTCGAATCAGCTTCTTCGTAATGGTACGAACCGCTTCCTGATCCGGCATGTTGTATGCCATCATCTTGTCGATATCCCGTCCCCGCTTATAGTCCGCTAAGATATCGTCCACCAACTTATTGACTTCATTACTCTCCTGCGTTCCCATGGTAAAAAACACCTTTCTATTGTATGCAATATATTTTAAAGTATACCATACCTATAGGGCATTACCAACGAAAAGAATAAAAAAACAACCACTGATTTTTCAGTGGTTGCTATCCCTCTTTTCTACGCCGTACGTATTTGTATGGTTTTTTGTTCCAATTGTTCTTCGCACATCAGCTGATATCCTCTTCCATACTTGGAAAAAGAGGTGGGATAGATGTGCAATTCCGATAGAATATGGGCCAGTTCCAAGTCCATGGCACCGGCGATCTTGATCTCCATGAGATGCTGCCCCGGTCGCAAAATATCTTCTCCCACATTGCCGTAACGAAGATCCAAATGGTCTGTTCTCCAGCGAATGTTGGTATCAAAAGTGATGCGAAGCTCCGGGTCCATGGTTCCGATCATGGCGATGCGATCATAGGAGATGGCCATGGCCGGTTGAATGCCCTGATAGTAATCTAGAAAATAATCCAGCTCTTTGGAAATTTGGCTTTTCTTATGAATATTCTTTCCAAAATACAGGTAATCCAAAGATTCCTGATATGAAGCACTCATACGTCGCTTATACACGATACCATCGTACTTTTTCTTAATCTCGATGAAGGCCTTGCTCTCCTCCGTCGGCACGCCATAGCTGCGAAGACGCAACTTCTCCTTGTATTTTGGCTTCTCCAGGGAGGTGCGGATCAAGCGAAAATCAGGTGTATCGAAGTATATATTAAGGATGGTAGACGCTCCATACTCGTCCACCCGGGCCATGTGTCGGATCCGCTCTAACAAGGCCTGGTACTGAATGTCATTTAATAAATATTTGGTTTCTACTCTCTTAAAAACTGTCTTATCCATACATGTCACCTCACATGTTCATTGTTGTTATACACATC
>JAGDAL010000165.1 GCA_017959525.1 Lachnospiraceae bacterium
CTGATGGTCTATGATGCGGAATACGCCAAGGGATTCCATAAGTATAACTGGCAGGAAAACTGCGCTCATAAGGGCGTGGCTGATACGATGAAGGAAGAGTGTCACAAAATTTATCATCTGTTATCCATCAGCTCCTTCGATCGACCGATTTGGGATTTGGAAGTCCTGCAGGCTTTGGGCTTTTCCGATGTGCGCTCGGACACCTCGGTTGGTGACCGAATCTATGCGACACAGGATGAATTTTATATGCCGGACCGGATGTTTGGCGTATATGCGGTGAAATAATAGCGAAAGAACCGGAAGAAAAACAATTCCGGTTCTTTTTCTTTGTGCTTTTTTGTGTATAATAGTATAGTTAGCGATAGAATAGTATTTTACTAGGAGATTACATAGATGAGAATTGGAAATGGATATGATGTCCATAAGCTTGTGGAAGGTCGCAAGCTGATCATCGGTGGCGTCGAGATCCCTCATGAATTGGGACTTCTCGGACACTCCGATGCGCACGTATTATTGCATGCCATTATGGATGCATTGCTTGGTGCAGCGGCACTAGGAGATATCGGAAAACATTTTCCGGATACAGACGAGAAGTATAAGGGAGCGAATTCCATGGAACTTCTTGCGGAAGTGAAGCGACTGATTATGGATGCAGGATATGTGGTTGGTAACATTGATGCCACGGTGATTGCACAGCGCCCGAAGCTTCGCCCTTATATCGATGAGATGATTGCCAATGTGGCTCGTGTGTTGGATATTGATGTGTCCCAAGTGAACATCAAGGCTACCACGGAAGAACGACTTGGCTTCACCGGCAGAGAAGAGGGAATCTCTGCACAGGCAGTCTGTTTGCTGGAATCTTTTTACGAAGGCAGCCAGTCAATATATGATTCCGAAGCACGTTGCGCGGGATGCAGCGGATGCGCTAGACAATAAGGAGAGTATGAGAAGATGAACAAGTTTACATTTTACAATACATTACATCGTCAGGTAGAGGAGTTCGTGCCTAGAGAAGATGGCAAGGTTAGCATGTATACCTGCGGACCTACCGTATATCATTTTGCGCACATCGGTAACATCCGTACTTACATCATGCAGGATGTGCTGATTAAGTCTTTGGAATATGCAGGATACGATGTGAAGCGTGTCATGAATATTACCGACGTGGGACACTTATCTTCCGATGCGGACACCGGTGAAGACAAGATGGTAGCCGGTGCGAAGCGCGAGCATAAGACGGTTATGGAGATTGCTAAGTTCTATACCGATGCATTCTTCAAGGATTTCGATGCCGTTGGCAACAAGCGTCCGGATGTAATTGAGCCGGCGACCAATTGTATTCCGGAATTCATTCACATGGTAGAAGTGCTCCTTGAGAAGGACTATGCATATCTTGCAGGCGGTAATGTATATTTTGATACCAGCAAGTTACAGGATTACTATGTATTTTCTTCTTCCGTTGAGAAGGAAGCCCTTGAGGTTGGCGTTCGTGACGATGTAGAAGAGGATGTGAATAAGAAGAATAAGACTGACTTCGTTCTGTGGTTCACCAAGTCCAAGTTCGAAGACCAGGCATTGAAGTGGGAGAGCCCATGGGGCGTTGGTTATCCGGGATGGCACATTGAGTGCTCCTGCATCTCCATGAAGCACTTGGGTGAGTATATTGATATTCACTGCGGCGGTGTGGACAATATTTTCCCACATCATACCAACGAGATTGCCCAGTCTGAGGCTTACCTTGGACATGAGTGGTGCAAGTATTGGTTCCACAGTAACCACCTGAATGATCAGTCCGGTAAGATGTCCAAGTCCAAGGGTGCAATCCTGACTGTATCTGTATTGCAGGAAAAGGGTTACGATCCATTGGTATATCGTTTGTTCTGCTTACAGTCTCATTATCGCAAGCCATTGGTATTCTCTTATGAGAACTTAGACAACACCGCTGCTGCTTACAATAAGCTTGTGAAAAAAGTGGCTGAGTTTACTGCTGATGGTGCTGTGGATGAAGCAGTGAAGGCAGAATACGAAGCAAAGTTCTGCGAGCAGTTGTCCAATGATTTGAATACTGCTATGGCAATCACTGTGCTGTATGACGTATTAAAAGCAGATACCAACGATGCCACCAAGCTTGCCATCATCGAGAGCTTTGATAAGGTATTGTCTCTGGATTTGATCGGTCATGCCAAGTCTCTTGCTGATGCGGGAAGTGATGTGGACCAGGAATTGGAAGCATACATTAACGATGCCATTGCCCGTCGTGCAGAGGCTAAGAAGGCAAAAGATTTTGCAACCGCAGATGTAATTCGTGATGAGTTACTTGCTAAGGGCATTGTGATTAAGGATACCCGTGAGGGTGTGGTATGGAGCAGAGCATAGTCTATGGAACAGAATTGGTATCAATATATCAGTGACAAATTCGAGGTGGAGGATAAGGACATTCGGACTTATTCCCCGTTGACCTTGGCTTATATCGGAGATGGAGTCTTTGATTTGGTGATTCGTTCCGTGGTGGTTGGTAAGGGCAATACTTCGCCGAATAACCTGCACAAACACACCAGCCAGATTGTAAAAGCAACCACCCAGGCAGCGATGATTGATGCATTGGAAGACGTCCTAACCGAAGAGGAAGCGGATGCTTATCGTCGTGGACGTAACGCCAAGTCCCATTCTGTTGCGAAGAATGCCAGCGTCGGTGACTATCGCAAGGCGACAGGATTTGAATCCTTAATTGGATACTTGTATCTGTGCAACCGCATGGATCGCATTATGGAACTGGTATTAATTGCCGTAGACAAATGTCATGTAGATTTATAGAAGGATTTTATGAGATACGAAGAATCAGTTATTGAAGGAAGAAATGTGGTTTTAGAAGCGTTACGTAGCGGACAGACCATTGATAAGATTTTTGTTTTGGACGGTTGTATGGACGGTCCGGTGCGCACCATTGTACGTGATGCCAAGAAGCAGAATATCTTAATTAACTTTGTAAAAAAAGAACGTTTGGATCAGATGTCTGAGACCGGTAAGCATCAGGGCGTCATTGCATATATTGCAGCTTATGATTATGCAACGGTAGATGACATTATGAATCTTGCCAAGGAAAAGGGCGAGGATCCGTTTGTTATTTTACTGGATGAGATTGAAGATCCACATAACTTAGGAGCCATTATTCGTACCGCTAATCAGGCAGGTGCGCATGGTGTTATCATTCCAAAGCACAGAGCAGCCGGCCTTACAGCAACCGTTGCCCGTGCATCTGCCGGAGCAATCAACTATACACCCGTAGCTAAGGTTACCAACATGAGCGCAACCATTGAAGCGTTAAAAGAGATGGGCATGTGGTTTGTATGTGCAGATATGGGTGGTACCAGAATGTACGATTTGAACTTAAAGGGACCAATCGGTCTTGTGATCGGTAACGAAGGCAAAGGTATCAGCCCACTTGTGAAGAAGAATTGCGACATGGTGGCATCTATTCCGATGAAGGGTGATATTGATTCTCTGAATGCATCCGTTGCTTGTGGTATTTTGGCATACGAGATTGTACGTCAGCGTACCTTTGCTTAAACGCTAAATTGGGGGAAGCATGAAAAATACCATTAATGTAAAAGAGTTGTCCGATGAAGAAGTGGTTCGCTTGTATCAGAACGGTCATCGGGAATTTGAAGAGCATATTTTCAAACGGTTTGATAAAATCGTGACTGCTTGTTGCAGTCCGCTGTTTCTGGTTGGTGCAGATAAGGATGACTTGAAGCAGGAAGGCCGTGTGGGATTGTATCAGGCTTTGCGGGATTACGAAGACGGACATGGAACGAAGTTCGCAACCTTCGCCCATACCTGTATTTCCCGTCAGTTGTTGAAGGCGATTGAGGCAAACAATCGCAAGAAGCATCAACCGTTGAATGATTCCGTTTCCATTGAATCCAAAGAGGAAGATGGAACGTTGGATTCGTTGTTTTTCGAACAAAACAGTTCCAATCCGGAAGATATGTATTTACAGACAGAGAGCTATCGGAAAATCATCTCTGATGTATATGCGAAGCTATCCGGAATGGAGAAGGAAGTCTTTGACTTGGCCTTACGGGGCTATGATTACAAACAAATTGCAGTGAAGCTTGGAAAGGAGCCGAAGGCAATCACCAATGCCTTACAGCGAATCCGTACCAAGGGTAAAGGAATATTTCAGTAAATGGCAAAGAAAGTCGTAGTTGGAATGTCCGGAGGCGTGGATTCCTCCGTTACAGCATATTTATTAAAAGAGCAGGGATACGATGTTATCGGTGTGACCATGGAAATGTGGCGAGATGCACCGGAGGTCTGTGAGGACGGCATCGAAGCTAAGAAGGTGGCAGACCAGATTGGGATTCCTCATGTGATTATGCACTTCAAACCGGAGTTTGAAGAACGCGTGGTATCGAACTTTATCAATGAATACCTGAAGGGACGTACGCCAAATCCTTGTGTCATGTGTAATCGTACCATCAAGTGGCAGGCGCTGATGGAGCGTGGCAAGGAGCTTGGGGCGGATTATGTGGCAACCGGCCATTATGCCAGAGTGGAGCAGTTGCCAAACGGACGCTGGGCAGTGAAGAATTCCAAGGCAGCTTCCAAGGATCAGACCTATGTCTTATGTCAGTTAACTCAGGAGCAGTTGGCCCATACGGTAATGCCTCTAGGAGATTTTGATTCTAAGGACGAGATTCGTGCCATTGCATCCAAGCTTGGATTGGTATCTGCGGATAAAAAAGACAGCCAGGATGTCTGCTTCATCGAAGGCGACTATGATAGCTATGGCGACTTCTTGAAGGCACGCCTCGGCGAAGAGAATCTGCCTGGACCGGGAGACTTCGTCTGGAAGGACGGCACTGTTGTAGGCCAGCATAAAGGAATTGCCAATTATACCATAGGACAGCGCAAGGGCCTGAACATCGCGTTAGGTAAACCGGTCTTCGTGCAGAAAATTGATGTGCCGAATAATCGTGTTATCCTATGTGACAATGCGGATTTATTTGTTACTGAACTTACTGCAGATACTGTCAACTTGGTATCAGAAGAAGCATTAGATCCGAACAAAGAATATATTGGAAAAATTCGCTATTCTGACAAGGGTACTCCATGTCATGTAACATTCGACGGTGAATTACTACATGTTCACTTCGAACGCCCTGTACGTGCAGTAACCCCCGGACAAACCTTGGTCTTATACGACGGTGAATATGTAGCCGCCGGGGCATATATTCGCTGATTCCTTAAAACGGTTCTATGCCACATATGTTTTCCCGCGAGGTCGCTCTCGCTATGGGTGAAAACGTAGCGGATACATACGAAAATAAATAGAAGAGGATTTGCTTCATAAATGAGCAATCCTCTTCTTTATTTTCTAGTACCGACGTTTACACACACTCGCTACAGAAAACATATGAGACATAGAGCCTATCTTACACTTATCGAATTAACGCCCCGGCGGCTACATATTCACCGTCATATAAGACTAAGGTTTGACCAGGTGTTACTGCGCGAACCGGACGTTCAAAGTGGACATGGAGTAA
>JAGDAL010000166.1 GCA_017959525.1 Lachnospiraceae bacterium
CAGCTGATGGACATATCCTCCAACGGACGCACCGGCTTCTCCTTAGAGTATACGACCTTTAAGGATTCGATGCCTCTCTTTTGCACTCGCGGCGCATAACCCTGGCCAGCGGGCAGATGGACGTCTCATAAATATCGGCCACTTCAAAGGCTGCCGGATTGGTCTTGTTGCCGGCACCCATACAAGAGATCACCGGAACGCCTGCTTGTTTCGCATTCTCAATGATGGTGAGCTTACCGGTGACGGTATCGATGGCGTCCACCACGTAATCGTACTGGGTAAAATCGAACTGGTCCTGGGTCTCCGGCAAATAGAAGCACTTATAGGTACGCACTTCACAGTCCGGATTGATATCTTTGACGCGCTCTGCGGCTACGTCCACCTTATATTTTCCGACGGTGGAACGGGTGGCGATGATCTGGCGGTTGATGTTGGTCAGACACACCTTGTCATCATCGATAAGATCTAGGGCGCCGACTCCGGAACGGGCCAATGCTTCTACCACATATCCTCCAACGCCGCCAATTCCGAATACAGCCACTCGGCTGGATGCCAAACGCTTCATGGCATCAACGCCATACAACAACTGTGTTCTGGAAAACTGATTTAACATAACGACTCCTTTGGTACTACTTTTCTAATACATTTAAACATTCTATCACGATTGGTCTATTGACGGAACCACTTCCCGCGGTATAATGAATTTAGCGCAATTATATCGCGTATAATTTGTATAGAAAAGTATTTTTTGGAGGATTTTTATGGAATATCGTTCAAACAAGCAGGGCGAGCCGATTTCCATCTTGGGATACGGCTGCATGCGCTTTAGTACCAAGGCCGGCTCCATCGATTTGGACAAGGCGGAGCAGGAAATTATGGAGGCGTACCATAGCGGCGTCAATTATTACGATACGGCCTACGTCTATCCCGGCAGTGAGGCAACCTTAGGCGAGGTGTTGCATCGCAACGGCATTCGAGAGAAGGTGCAGATTGCCACCAAGTTACCACAGTATCTGGTAAGCTCCGCAGCTGCGTTGGATCGATATTTTGATGAAGAGTTGAAGCGTCTGAAGACGGATTATGTGGACTACTACCTGATGCACCACTTAACGGCCAAGGGCCAGTGGGACAAGCTGGTGCGCCTGGGTGTAGAGGATTGGATTGCTGAGAAAAAAGCCAGCGGTGCCATCAAGCACATCGGATTCTCCTATCACGGCAACACCGAGGATTTCATCGGAATCTTGGATGCCTATGATTGGGATTTCTGCCAGATTCAGTACAACTATATGGATGAGCATTCCCAGGCCGGAAGAGCGGGATTGATGCATGCCGCCGAGAAGCATATTCCGGTTGTGATTATGGAACCACTCCGTGGTGGCAAGCTTGTCAACCTCCTCCCACAGAAGGCCAAGGATGCAATTGCCAACTCTGACAAGGGCTACACCCCTGCAGAATTAGGCCTTCGCTGGTTATGGAATCAGCCGGAAGTCACCTGTGTCCTCTCCGGTATGAACTCTTTGGAGATGGTACGGGAGAACTGCCGTATCGCTTCCGACGCAGTGGCAGGCTCTTTTACGGATGCGGATTTTGCCTTAATTGACACGGTTAAGGATGCCATCTCCGAGACCGAGCTGGTAGGCTGTACCGGTTGTCGCTATTGCATGCCTTGTCCGAAGGGCGTGGATATTCCGGCCTTGTTCCGTTGCTACAACATGACCACCTTAGAGTCCAAGTCTGCGGCTCGCTTCGAGTATGCGCAGACCGTTGGATTGAAGGCGGAAGCCGGATTTGCCACCCAATGCATCGAGTGCGGCAAGTGCGAAGCCCACTGCCCACAGTCCATTCCGATTCGCCAGAAAATAAAAGAAGCGGACCGTGTGATTCGGCCGCTCCCTTATAAAGTCGGTATTCATGTGGTAAGAAAGTTTATGCTTCGGGGTTAATGATCCGAATCAACACTCCGTTCTCACCATTTGGTTCCACAGTACCGGTAAGTGGTGCTGTTTCTAAGTATTTTAGCGGCTCATAATCTGTTAAGATTGTGGGCCGTGTTTTGTTATCTTCCGGTGAGAGGAAGCTTCCGTTATTCTCTACGTAAATATGGAAGACTTCTCCATCCTCGGTTTTTCCTTCTAAGATATATCTGGCACTGAGTTCCAGCGGTCCATCTCCCTTCTTCACTTGGGTATCCACACCGCCCGGTAAGATCACGCCGCTTCCTGCCTTGCAGGTAAAGGTTCCATGAAAGGGAATCTGCTGTACCAAGACACCGGCCCCTTCCATGCGGCTAAATCCATCTATAATCACTTCCACCGTAATTTCTGCTTGTTTCTCCATGTTTCTCCCTCTATATCGTGCATCAACGCAAAAAACAGTATGCACGCATTACACACTGTTTTTCACGTAAAAAGGTTTGTGAGTTTTATTCAAAACATGCGTCCATGTAATGAATCTATGCTAAGATCCAATCCATTCCCCGGAAAATATACTCGTTCCAGAATCGCCATTCATGGATACCCGGGCCCTCTTCATAGAGGAAATCGTCCTGTGGACGACGGTGTGCCGCAACAAAGTCGCGGAACGCAGTGTTGTTGGTATATAGGAAATCCTCGGTACCGCAAGCCATGTAGATGCGCGGCATGACGCCACCATCCTTTACAATCTGCTCGAACAGTACTTCCGGATTCTTGTCGGTTGTATGTGCGGTTTGCATGTCACCGAAGATTTCTTCGTAGTATGCCATGTTTGCCAGCATGTTCTCAGCGCCTTCCTTCATGTCGCGAAGCTCATGAATCACCAGTGCGGAGGATAGCGCTACCGCGCCTGCAAACGTCTCCGGGAATGCCAAAGCGGTATGCAATGCTCCGAATCCACCCATGGACAAGCCGCCCACGAAGGTATCTTCTCTTCGATCAGATAGGCCAAAGGTCTTGCGGACATAGTCCACCAGTTCCTTGCCCACGTAGGTGCCGTACTTGGCAGAAGAGCTCTCCCGATCCAGGTAGAAATTGTTGCCGCCATCCGGCATGAATACAGCCATGTTGTAACGGAAGGCGATATCCTCTGCCACGCCGTTAAACTGCCAATCACTCTCATTGCCGCTAAAACCATGTAAGAGAATCAAGGTCTTCATCGGGCGCTCATAATGCGGATTGCCCACCTTCATCTCTTCCATCAAATCGTTCGGAATCACGTAACGGACATTGGTCTGTCCACTTCTGCATACGGAATAAAACCGCATTGTTCCACTTGCCATTTTCCCCACTCCTTGTTATTTAAAAATCAGTTTTGCAAAATCATAGATGCACGCACGCCACACATTCCAATCGTGCGTTCCATCGTATAACATTCTTGTACAGGATACACCTTTTGCTTCTAACATGGCATCATCTTCTAAGAAATAATCGAGGAACGGATCCTCTTTACCAATGCCACGGAAGAAGACGTTGAAGCTCTCGGAAAAAGCCTTGGCATCTTCCAAGATCTCCAGATGCCGGTTCTCGCTTGGTCCCCGGACATTCATATCCAACTCACTGCTGGTAATCCAGTCATGCAGGAATCCACTAAAAATACCGACCGCTCCGAAGAGTTCCGGATGCTTGAAGGTGGTGATGGCGGTCTGAATGGAACCCATGGATAGTCCTGCCATGGCGCGATTCGTCTTGCCCTGCTTCACACGATACTTATGCTCGATGAGTGGAATCACATCCTCTAACAAATACTGCTCGAAGAGCAAATGATCTACATATGGCTTGCCGGAAGCATCCTTCTGCTGCACCATACCGTTGTTCATCACCAGAATAAACGGTGTCACATCTCCCTCTGCAATGAGGTGATCTAAGATAAACTGTACCTTGCCGGCAGTGGTCCAACCGATTTCATTCTCGCCATGTCCATGTTGTAAATACAACACCGGATAGGTTCGATCATCCATCTCATAGCCGAATGGTGTATAGACTACACAGCGCTCGTAGGTGCCCGTCACCATGGAATAGATCATCTCATGATGCAAGGTTCCGTGACGCACCCCTTCCATACTCCAGCGCTCGCAACCATCCACCGGCTGCTCCACATAGTTGTATGGTCTGGAATATCCATATCCGATAGGAAGATACGGAGACAAGACTTCATCTCCATCCACCAGAATCTGCACATAGTTGATGCCGCTTCTGGCCGGGAAGCGAAGTTCCCAGAAGCCCTCTTCCTTGGTAAATGGATACTCTTTCTCGCCTGTTACCAAGGATACGCTTTTCGCATGGGGATAGGACAATCGAAGGATGGTTCCATCCGCATCATAGGTGATGGCCTGTGGATGTCCCACCGGAACAATCACCGGATCATATGCCAATGCCTGTACATTCAAATCTTTCATAGAATCTCCATAATCAGGCGGTTTCTGCTACCTTCCGGAATTCCGGCCAGGAAAGAAAAACCACTGTCCAATTCATTCTCCCAGTATTCCAGCTCATGCTTCCCCGGTAAGAATCGGTGTACATGAGAGATGCCCATGCCATCCAAATCCTCGGAGAATTTCTTCACCACCGGATATACCAGCTCATCTTCCGTTCCGCAGGTCAGCCATACCTGTGGTGCCTTGGCGCCTAATTCGCCGTACAGATTCTGCAGGTAGTACTCACTCTCGTAGTACTTATCTGCTTCTCCATAGACATTGGCGAAGACACCCGGTGCAAAACCTGCCGGTCCTTCTTGATGTTTTTCCAACAAATCATATCCATCCACTGCCGGAGACATGGCCATGACCTTGGAGAAGGTCTCATGGTCTTTGGCTCCGTTATAGAGAGAACCGTATCCGCCCATGGAAATGCCTCCGATGAAGGTCTCTTCCCGCTTGTCGG
>JAGDAL010000167.1 GCA_017959525.1 Lachnospiraceae bacterium
ACCCTGCTTGTACCAGTTTTTCTCACGGATATCCATTCCCGGATCCCAGTCCGTCGGGTCGATATAGGTACCATCACGCAGTGCAAAATACGCACCGGTCGGCATCGACGCATAACGATCTACCGTCTGTTTCAGGAATGCTTTAATCTCTGCATCATCCTCAAACGGTTGTGTTTCCAGAGAATCCGCAATTGCATTCAAATAATAAAACGAGGAGTTTAACTGCTTATTGATCTCACCGGCATCCGATGATACATGCTGTTCCAGCGATGTATACAGCAGTTCGCGAATGAGCCGAATTCCGAAGAATGCTACTACTCCGATAATCAGCGCTACTCCCAGCGCTATAACCGGCAAGAATCGCACCATCAACTTCGTACTCAGCTGCTTGACCTTTGCCTTTTCCTTTACCTTACTCATGTCCATACCTCCTAATGAAAAAGAAATCGGTATCTCTATGAATTCCCCAAAAAACGTAAAAGAAAATAACATATATAGAATCTGATTCTATTGTACATTGTTTTTCTGATTTTTCCAATATAAATGTAAAAAATCCGCCAAAGTGACGGATTTTTTACAACTTTTTACTTATTTCTCGTTTTGTACACGCGCACGGCCTTCGTATGGACGAAGCATGGTAACATCGGTTGGCGGCTGTTCATAAGAATCCAACAGAAGCTCCCCCTGCTGCCATTCCTCGGATGGAATCGCAATCGCACGGTCGCATAGGTTACACAGCACGATGAGGCGCTGTCCCTCGAACCTACGCTCATAACCAATGGTGCCCTCCGGAGTATCGAGGAATCGAATATCCCCTTCGGAGAGGACTGCAAGCTCCTTCCGTAGTTGAATCAGTTTCCGATAGAAGGCCAGGATACTATCCTCCTGCTGCATCTGTTCTTCCACGGAAATCCCCTTGCGATTTCGCGGGAAGGCCAGCCACGGTTCCCGCTCAGAAAAACCGGCATATTCCTCTTCCGTCCATAGCATCGGGGTTCGCCCGTTGTCTCTGGAGCGCTCAGCTAGGATTTCCAAGGCTTCCGCTTCGCTTTTTCCGTTGGCACGAAGAATCTCATAGTAGTTCAGACTCTCTACATCCCGGTACTCATCGATGGTGGTAAATCCGGCGTTGGGCGTGCCGATTTCTTCTCCCTGATATATATAAGGAGTGCCACGCATGCCATGAATCAGCAATCCCAACATCTTACCGGATTCCCTCCGGTAGGTGTCATCATCCCCGAATCGGCTAATGGCACGGGGTTGATCGTGGTTATTGAAAAACAGGGCGTTCCAACCGTCCGCATCCTGCATCTGCTCCTGCCAGGTTGCAAAGAGATCCCGCAGCTGTTTGAAATCCGGCTCCATCAGACTCCACTTGTCCCCATCCTTGTAATCTACCTTCAGATGGTGAAAAGAGAAAGCCATTGCCAGTTCCCGCTCGCTTGGTCTGGTGTAGCGGATGCACTGTTCCACCGAAGTGGATGACATCTCACCTACGGTCATCATATCTGCGATTCCCGTATCTGCCACCAGTTCCTTCAAATACTCGTGGACATGCGGGCCATCCGTATAGAATCTGCGCCCGTCCCCGATGGTATCGTCTTCCCAGACTGCCGGTTTGGAAATCAAATTCACCACGTCGAAGCGGAATCCGCCGACGCCCTTGTCTTTCCAGAACCGAATCACCTGCTTCAATTCTTCCCGCACCTTCGGATTCTCCCAATTCAAATCCGCCTGTGTCCGATCAAACAAATGCAGATAATACTTGCCTAAGGACGGTACAAATTCCCAAGCCGAACCTCCGAATTTGGACTGCCAATTGGTGGGTTCCTTCCCGTCTACCGGGTCCTTGAAAATATAGTAATCCTGATATTCTTTTTCTCCGGCTAAGGCCCGGCGGAACCATTCATGTTCTGTGGATGTATGGTTGAAGACCATATCAAACATGAGGAGGATGCCACGCTTCTTTGCTTCCGCAATGAGCCGTTCCACATCTTCCATGGTTCCAAAGCACGGATTGATGCGACGGTAGTCCGCCACATCATATCCGTTATCATTCATTGGAGAGGTAAAAAACGGGGTTAGCCACAGGTAGTCCACACCCAAATCAGCCAGGTAATCCAACTTGCCGATGATGCCGGGAATATCACCGATGCCGTCCTTATTGGAATCCGCAAAAGATTTTACATATATCTGATATACACAACTTTTGCTATAACTTCTCATTCCGACTCACTCCAATTCTATGTACTTAACAGGATACGGATCCAATGACACCGACACCTGCTTTTACTTCTTCACCTGTTGCAAAAACAACATTTGCATCTGCAGGATCCGTTACTACCAGCATGGTCATGGTTGCGTGTCCGGCCTTCTTTATCTCTTCCGGATCAAAAGTAATCAGCTTATCGCCACGTCTTACATGCGCACCATCCGATACATGGTATTCAAATCCCGCACCGTTCATTCCAACGGTATCCAATCCAACATGAATCAATACTTCTGCTCCGTTATCCAGCTTCATACCAATGGCATGCTTAGACTCCGGCATGGTAACGGTAATCACACCGTCTGCAGGTGCTACTACCACATGGTCGGTTGGGTCAATGGCAACGCCGTCGCCCAAAGTCTTGTTTGCAAATACTGCATCCGGCACTTCGGTAATGTTGATAACCTTACCGCTTAAGAAAGGAATTACTTCCACCTTCTTCGTTGGAATTACAACATCATCTCCTACCGGAGAGTCAATCTCTTTATCAATGCCACGTGCCTTACCAATGGCAATGGTCAGTCCCATCGGTACACAGATTGCAATGGCCATAGCAATCAAAAATACTACGTAGAACTGTGACTTAATGGACAGAATTCCAGGCAAACCACCGACACCGATATTCAAGGACTCTACGC
>JAGDAL010000168.1 GCA_017959525.1 Lachnospiraceae bacterium
ATGATCTCGTAGCTGCCGCTTTCCCCTGCCGCAGCTCCGTCCTTCTTTTCGGAGCGGGTAACCTCGGTCTTTCTTGCTGCGGTCTGGATCATGTGCCCGTCAAACCAGACCTCGCCGTATTCGGTATAGCGGTACTCCTCAATGGACTTTTCGTCCCGGTGGACCCGCTTGTCCGCGGAATCAAAGAGGATGAAGGAGGGACCGCAAAGCCCACCCGACGCTTCGGGATGAAGGACACATTCAAAGGTGATCTTCTTAATTTTCTGTTCGGCCTGGATCCCTCTCGCGATATAGCTTCTGTAGTCCCCGCAGGCAAAGTCGGGCTCTCCCTCCGTCTCATCTGCGCCCGCTTTGCTTTCCCGGTCGATGAGTTTTACCATGGCGTCGGCAAATTCCGGATCATAGGCGGCTCCCGCATTCCGGATCAGGATCTCCCTGGCAAGATACTCCGGCATGGCGCCGTGGTGGTGCTGCCTGGTGATCATGGAGATATAGCCGTCCGCAACGGCGATGATCCTTGCGATCTCGGGGATGTCCTGGCCTTTCAGGCCGTTAGGATAGCCTTTGCCGTCATAGCGCTCGTGGCTGGAAAGGGCTCCCTGACTCAGGTAGGGGTATTCGGTGATGTTGGAGAGGATCTCCTCGCCGATGAGGGGTTTTGCCTTCAGGATCTCCGGGTCCAGCATCTCGGGATCCGCATCGCTCTGGATCACGCTGTCCGGAAGCCCCACCTGACCCACATCGTGAAGGAGGGCTGCATAATAGACCTTTTCGCAGTAGTCCTCGTCGTGCCCGGTGACCTGTGCGATCTTCCTTGCGGTCTCGGCAATGAGAACCGCATTGCCCCGGGTCATCTCGTCCTTTTTTTCGGCAGCGGAAACGAAGGCCTTCGCCGTCTGGTCAAAGAGCCTCTGCATCCGCTTTCTTTCACCCTGCATGTTCTCGATCTCGATCTGGTGGGCATGCTCCACGGTATCGTTGATGTCCATGTAGGTGAAGAAATAGAGACAGATGGAGACGATGACCATGGCCATGTTGACGATGGAAACACCGTAGAGGAAAATCTGAATCACACCGATGAGGATCGGCACAAAAATGTATAAGGTCAGCGCCGTAAAAATCCACTTACTGAAGATTTTCCGATACTGGACAATGACCGTGAACTGAATCAACGGGCAGATCACCGGCACGATATAAGCAATCAAGAATCCACTACCACGATGGTAGACATTGTCCGCATCGATGTAATAATAGAGTCCCATATAATGCGCCAGTATCGACAGCATCATACCCATGATGGCGGCAATACCGGAGAACTTCAGTCGTCCCGGGATGCGCTCCACCTTACCTTCCACCACCAATAAATCCATCAGGTACAGATTGAAGGTCAGCACAATCTGTGATGTCAAAAAGAACACCAAGAAATTGCTCAGCGGTATCATCACATCTGCCAGTTTGCCGCTAACGCCTCGGAACACATACGCTTCCCGATCGAAGAACAACAGCAACGTCGCCGTCACTTCCATCATAATCAAAATCCACTTCCTGCGCTTGGACAAAAAGTCCGTAATTAAGAGCAGGACTGCGATGGTCAGACATGCAGCCGAGAGGCCAAGCATAATATCCAGTTGGTGTTGTACTAAAAACTCATACATGAATGTTCGCTCCTTTGTCTCGCCTATTTATGAAGGACGAAGAACGCTTGTAGTTTTTCCAACAATTCCTCCCGTTGGATGGTCTTCAAAAAATATCCTTCCGGGCGAAGCGCCACTACGGCCATAACACTTTCCTTGTCCCCTTTTCCCGTGAGGAACATGACCGGAATGTGTTTCGTCTCGTCTTCGCTTCGTAGCATTTCCAACACCTGCGGGCCACTGGTTACCGGCATCTCATGGTCTAATAGAATCAGATCCACCTTATTCTTGCTCAGGTACTTAATGGCCTGCATACCGGAATTGGCCATAGCCACCTTAAAGTCATCCTTCAGCCATTGGCGCACTAAGGATAGATAGCCCGGATCATCATCCACAATCAAAATCCGCTTCTTAAAATCTCCCATATCCACGCGCTTGAAGTAATCCCCAACCGTATCCACAAACTCCTGGTTGTCCACCGGTCGGGTGAATACCGTATAGATATGCTCCTCCGGAATACGCCCCGCCACATAGGAAAAATCATCCGGTTCTCCCACCAGAATCAGATGCGCCCCTCGATCATCCATGTTATCTGCCAAAAAATGCAGCACATCATCCGCCGGATACGCATCCTTATCCAGATAAAGAGCGATCAGTTGATTCTCGCCCCAGGCCTTATTAATCGCATCCACTTTGCAGGGAACGAACTCGCAGTCATACCCTGCATCCTGCACCTTTTTTACCAGCACGCGTACGATAAAGGTTTCTTTGTCTCCCGTAAAAATCATCCGGTTTTTTGCCATATCCTTCTCCCCAGTGTTATTACTTCTTCTGGATCAACGCTTCCAAACCATCCCAATCGAAGTTCTTAAGCGCCTTTTGCATGTCATTTACCAGGCTCTCATCCTCCGGCGGCAGGCGATGTTCCTTCAGCTGATCCAGAATCATCTCTACCGCATCGTAATCCATCTGCGGGATTACATCCGACAATGCCTCGTATGCATCCTTCAAGTCTGCCTCACTAATCTCTTCCTTCTCGGAATCATCCACATCCGACTCATTGAGGCGGGCAAGCTTGTCCTTGTAAGACAAGTACTCCGTCATCATGGCGCCGTTGTGGTCATCAATATAATCCTTATCCTGATTGTTGCCGGCCTGTTCCAAATCCGCCGTCATCTGCGCTAAGGCCGTAGCACCGATGATACGGGCCGAGCTCTTTAACGCATGCACCTTAATGGTGTAGAGGCGAATGTTGCCGGTCTCATAGGCATCGGAAATCACCTTGGCATTGCTCTCGATGGTATCTAAGAACAACCGCAAAGAGAACAGAAGGTTCATAATTCCTCCGGAATTCTTGATACCTTCCTCTACATTTAAGCCTTCCGTCTCGTATACCCACATCATGTTTTCCGGCATCTCGGTCACTTCTTCGAAGACCGCATTCTGATCCGGCTTCTCCATCATGGATTCCGGCAAATGCTTCATAATGGTGCGCTCTAAGACTTCACTCTCCACCGGCTTTGCTAGGTATCCGTTGAATCCCTTGGATCGATAGAACTCTTCTCCGGCCACGGAGTTGGCGGTTAAGGCATACACCGGAAGGTCCGGCGCAAACTTACGAATCTCCGCTACCGTTTCAATACCATCCATGCCCGGCATCATATGATCGAGAAGCACCACATCGAAGTGATTGTCCCGAATCATATCCAAGGCATCTTCGCCGCTTAGTGCCGTGGTGACAAATACCTTGGTTGCCTTTAATAAGCCCTTGATGACGTTTAGGTTCATCGGGTTATCATCTACGACCAGAATGTCCGCATCCGGTGCGATGAACTTCGGAATGTACGGACCTGCCACCTTGGTTTCATCATGTTCGATAAAGGCTCCAAGCGGAGTATCATCTACAATCTTTTGGTCTACCGTTAAGATGAATTCACTACCTTCGCCGTAGACGCTCTCACACCAGAGTTGACCATTCATCAACTCTGCAAATTTTCTCGAAATATCCAGTCCCAAACCGGTTCCCTGGATGGCGCTGTTGCGTTCCTCATCCAAGCGCTCGTACGCAGAGAAAAGCTTATCCATATCCTCTGCCTTCACGCCCATACCCGTATCTTTGACGGAAAAACGCAGGCTTGCGATATCACCTTCTCTGGCCTCCATGGAAACAGATAACACGAATCCACCAATATCCGTATACTTCACTGCATTGGTCAAAAGATTCAGTACCACCTGTTTGATCTTACCCATATCACCGTAGAGCTGGCGCGGCATCACTTCGTCCACCACCACATCGAAGCTTAGCTGCTTCTCCGTACTGCGGACACGAATCATGGATACAATGGAGCGCAGCATCTCGCCCACTTCATACTCCTGCTCCACCAGATGCATCTTACCGGATTCAATCTTCGACATATCCAATAAGTCATTGATCAATCCAAGCAGGGACTCGGATGCATTTCGGATGTCGTAAGCATAGTTCATCATGGATAAAAAGTAGGGTTGCGGTACGCCGGAAGCGTCCTCTCTTAGCACCATCTCATTCATACCCATAATGGTATTAATCGGCGTACGAATTTCATGAGACATATTTGCAAGGAATCGGGACTTGGCCGTGTTGGCGCGCTCCGCCTCTTCCTTGGCCTGGCGAATCTCATCATACTGTCTTCGTACAACGGTGGAATGCATGAATCGGTACACGATATATCCGGCAATGAGTGCCAAGCTGACCAACAGCAAAAGTTGGATAAACAACAATTCCATCAGTCGCGCCCGCTTGTGAATCCGATATACATCGTCCTGCAACACTTCTCCGGTAACCTTATTCAAAATCTCTACATGAAGGTCGTAATCTCCATACGGAAGATCCGTATATTCCAATGCCGTCAGATTACTGCGGTTTGCCGTGATACCGTCATCCGGTCCACCCTCCAAGTACATATGGACCAAAGGATTAATCATGGTATAGTCCATCACGGATGCCGCAATCTGCACACGTCCCTTGGATGCCGGAATGCGATATACGCCTTCCTTGTCCGGCTGCACGCGTTCGTCATCACAGGTGATGGCGCGAATGCCGGTTTTAATCTGTTCCGCCTCCTCATAGTAGTTATCAATATTGACACTGATGGCACCGTTTCTACCCGGCAGGTACAGATTGCCCTCCCCATCCTGGCAACTGTAAGAATTGCTGGTGATGGCATACGGTAATCCATTCTCAATGGTAAAGAGACGGTAGTCCGTAATCTCGTTATTCAGAAGTTCATTGCCGTCTACACTATATAGACCGTAGGAAGACAGAATCCAAACATTTCCCGCATGATCGAAATAGAGATCGTAGTTGTTGTTGTATGGGAAGGAAGTGATATTGGTAATCGACTCTTCCCCGCGCATGCACTCGATGGAGTTGGAGGTTACAATCCAATTCACATCCCGAATGTCATCGTGCTTGATGCGCAAAATAACATCACTGGTCAATCCATCATCACGCGTAATATTGACAACTTCATTCTCACCAATGGCATAGATTCCGCCACCATCGGAGCCGGCTAAGATTACGCCGTCTTCCCGCTCCCATAAGGTAAGGAATACGGTATTGGTGACACCTTCCGCCACACCGACCGTACGAACCACTTTTCCATTTCTTACAACAGCCAGTCCGCCGTTGGTTCCGGCCAATACGCCACCATAGCGGGACGGAATGACACAACGTACATGGTTATTTGGCATTCCTTCTTCCGTAGTATAGGAAGTGATGCTGCGGTCCTTGCCGTAACATACCAGTCCATGATCATTGGTATAGGTCGCAATCCACAGATTGCCATCCGCATCTTCCGTCATACAACGGATACGCGTATCCGCAAGGAAAGCTCTTTTCCCGTACGTGGGGGACAGGATCCCGGATTCCTGCAGAAGCTTCGTCATCTTATCCCAGGAAAAATCCTTTGACTGCCCGGTTGCGGAGACGGAGTATCCCTGTGCCGTGAAC
>JAGDAL010000021.1 GCA_017959525.1 Lachnospiraceae bacterium
AAGCGGTGGACAAGCAATCGCATCCGAATTGGCCAAGAGACTGAATTATCGTTTGTATGACCGTGGGGTGGTTGTAGAGACTTGTAAGCGCATGGGGCTTACTTATGATGAAGTATCCGGTATGGACGAGCAGACTCCGATTAAATCGTTTTTTAAGGCGCCGGGCAAAGAACACCTGACCATTGAAGAACAGATTTATCAGACCGAGACGGAAATCATCCGGGAAGCTGCGGAACAGCCGGGCTGCATTTTTGTCGGACGTTGTGCCAGTGCCATCTTGGAGCATAAAAAGTGCCTTCGGGTATTCATCACGGCCAGTGACGAATATCGTTTGGACCGTGCTTTGAAGGTGGAGCATCTGGATGCCGCCAAAGCAAAAGAGATAATGAAGAAATTCGATACCCGTCGAGAGAAATTCTTTACAACGAATTCCGGAGCGAAGTGGGGCTCTTCGGAATACTTCGATTTGATTTTGAATTCCGGAACGCTGGGTGCGGAAGATTGTGTGAGAATACTGGAAACACTTGCAAAAGGATAGGAAACGAAGAATCCGTGATCTCGAAAAAAAGAGATGACGGATTCTCTTTTTCTTGATATAATTGTACACAACTTGTATGAATGTAAAAAAAGGAGGAGTAACATGAGTAACCAGTACGCAGGAACACAGACAGAGAAGAACTTACAGGCTGCTTTCGCAGGGGAGTCTCAGGCTCGTAACAAATATACCTACTTTGCTTCTGTAGCAAAGAAAGAGGGATATGAGCAGATTAGTGCGTTGTTCTTAAAGACAGCAGAGAATGAGAAAGAGCATGCGAAGATGTGGTTCAAGGAGTTGGGCGGAATCGGCACAACTGCTGAGAACTTAGAGGCTGCAGCTGACGGCGAGAACTATGAGTGGACCGATATGTACGAAGATTTTGCTAAGACTGCTGAGGCTGAAGGCTTCAAGGCATTGGCTGCAAAGTTCCGTATGGTTGGTGAGATTGAGAAGCATCACGAAGAGCGTTATCGTGCACTTCTTAAGAACGTTGAGACCGCTGCCGTTTTCGAGAAGAGTGAAGTTAAGGTTTGGGAGTGCCGCAACTGCGGACACATCGTTGTCGGAACCAAGGCTCCGGCTGCTTGCCCGGTATGTGCACATCCACAGAGTTTCTTCGAAGTACGCGAAGAGAATTACTAAGATACACATGCAAATCCCCGTGGACAATGGAATCCACGGGGATTTTTCATGGTAATTTTTATGCCCGGACGCAAAGCGACGCAGGACCAAATGGTTCTGCGCCGTCTGCCTCGTTGGGGGGAAAACTAGAGATATATTATATATATCACTAGTATGGACACAATAAGGACACACAATTTAGAAAATATCGGTAATGCTGTCCTCGGAAAGTGTACCGTGGGTATCGATCTCGGTTAATACCATCTGGTTGTTCTGAACTTCTGCATAGAAAGTCCAGGTAGAATCGGTACTCTCGGTTTCCTGAATACGCTGTGTATATAAGTTGAAGATCTGTGGAAGTAACTCATTGACCATGGCAGCTTGCATCTCGGTCTCATCCATCTCCATGAAACGCTCGATGTTGTCATAGATGTACTCCTCAGCCATATCAGACAGGTCTTCTTCCTGCATCTTGGTCTGTAAAGCAACCACGTCAATTCCGGTCACCTGAACGTCTACGGACATGCGATCACCGTCTCTGGTGTAGGAAGCCTCATCTACGGTGTAGGACTCAACCATACGATCTAAGAGTGCATGGAACATACCATCAACAGCGGTACGTAACTCATCGCTGGCAGTAACGCCATACTGCTGCTCTACCATAGCAAGAAGCTGCTCTTCCGCATCCTGGATATCAGCCTCAGACATTGCAAATCCGGTATCGAAGTAGTAGCTGTCTTCCTCAGCAATGTTACCTGCGGAAATACCGCTCATGGTATCTTCTGCAGTGGATAACAAAGCGTCACGCTGCTTGCCCGGAATAATGATTGCGCTGTATACGTAAGCAATACCTGCCAAAAGAACAACGGCTGCGATTACAGCTACGATTGGAATCCAAACCTTGCCCTTCTTCTTCGGCGCATCCGGTGTAGCAGTTGCAAATGGATTGGCCGGATCAACAGTAGAATCGGAATTTGCAGCGAATGGATTGGAATACTCATAAGACTCGGTAGCCGGTGCCTCTGTAGTAGCTTCCGTTGTGGAAGTCTCTGTGGTAGAAGTCTCGGTTACGGTCTCTACAGTTGCATCTGCAACAGTCCCCTCTGTTGTCTGTGCAGCCGGATTTGGTGCTCCGCAAGCCGGGCAGAATGCGTCGGTCTCGGAAATCTCTTTTCCGCATTTTGAACAAAACATAAATATACTCTCCTTTGTAAACAAATATTTAACAATGTGTATTTTATCGGAAGATGATAGAAGTTGCAATGAACGGTTAGTTGAAAATGTAATCCTTGACAGGTGTGAAAAAAACCGCCTGCAAAAGCAGACGGTCCATAAAAAACTAGTTCTCTAAATCCGGATTCTGAAGCATGCCCTTCTTAAAATGATAGCGGCAGAGGGCAATATAACTGTCGTTGGCACCCAGCATTACCTGGGAACCTTCACGGACAATGCCATTCTCGTTGTAACGGGCGTTGCAGGTGGCCTTTTTGCCACACCAGCAAACGGTTTTTAATTCCTTGATCTCATCGCAGATGGTAATCAGTCGCTCGCTGCCCGGGAACAACTTGTTCTGGAAGTCTGCACGCAGTCCGTAGCAAACCACCGGGACATTCATAAAATCAGCGATGTCGGAGAGAAAATCCACCTGTTCGGGAGTTGCAAACTGAACCTCGTCCACAATGATGCAGTCGTAGGACTTGATCTGGTCTTCGGTGTAATTCACGAAGTCTTCCAACAGAACGGCCTCATGGGCTAAACCGATTCTGGAACGAACGGTCTGAACACCGTCTCTGGTATCGATGGAGGGCTTTACCAACAGGGCATTCTGGCCGACTTCCTGATAGTTGAAGTGGGTCATAAGTGCATTTGCTGTTTTGGAACTGCCCATCGCTCCGTAGTAAAAATATAATTTGGCCATGATTCTCCCCTTAGAAAATTTTTCCATATAACTTTAACATATTCTTACCAAAATCGGTATAATAACCTTGCGTAACATATTTTTCGGAGGAAAAAGTACTTGAAAAAATGGATTTTGCCGGCGTTGTGCGTGGTTTTAAATATCGTGCTGTTTGTTGGGAATTATAAATTGCATGAATCCAATGTGGCAATGCATGAGGAGAACGTGGCTTTTTACGAGCAGAACGTGGCGACCCAGGAAGCTTTTGAGCATCGCTACGATAAGTATGAGACCACCATTACGGACTATACGGGGCTCGAGGAATACCCGCTGAAGGCGGAGCAGAGCGAAGCCAATAAGTATTATGAGAAGCGGGAAGCGATGTATATGCATGCGGTATCCGCTCCGACGGATGTGGTATTTGTTGGGGATTCCATCACGGATCGTTTTGCCTGGGAGGAATGCTATCCGGATTTGGTGGTGAAGCGTAGAGCTATTGTTGGAGATACAACAGCAGGCGTGTTGAGCCGTACGGATTCCGAGCTGGCGACCAAGCCGTCCAAGATTTTTTTGCTCATCGGAACCAACGATCTGTACCAGTTGAGCAAAGAAAAGGAATTGGATGAGGAAGCGTATCAGACCGTTATGAATAACTATATCGCCATCTTGGATACTTATCAGGACAAGGCGCCTAAGACCGAGATTTATGTGGAGAGCGTGCTTCCGATGCGGGAGATGGACGAGAGCAAGAAGGAACGGAAGGATTACAATGAGCTGATTCAGCGGTTCAATAAGGACTTGGTGATGATTTGTGAGGATCACAAGGTTACCTATCTCAACCTGTGGAAATGATTAGCGGACGTAGACGGCACCTTGAAGGAGGACTACGCTATGGACGGGTTGCATCTGACCCCACAGGCGTACCGCGAGATGAAGCCGTATATTGACGAATGTGTCTATGAATAAGGAGGGGAACATGGATATCGAGCGTTTACAGAAGCAGTTTGCGTTTATTTTGGAAATGGATAAAGAGAAGCAGATTGAGCGTCGTACCCATATCTACGGCTATTCCCGTCCTGAGACGGATGCGGAGCATGCCTGGCACATGGCGCTGATGGTGATGCTTCTATCCGAGTACGCCAATGAGGAGATTGACGTACTGCATACCATTGAGATGCTTC
>JAGDAL010000169.1 GCA_017959525.1 Lachnospiraceae bacterium
ATGTATGGATTTTCTGAGATGACCATGAACCTCATGTTCGTAGGCGGCATGTGCTTTTTGATATCGGATCTGATCCTGGCCGGAAGTTATTTCGGACATGGAAAAAACAAGGCGCACTACGTAATCACAAATCACTTGTTTTACTTCGGCGCCTTGGCACTCATCGCAATGAGCGTATATTTTATTTAAATTTGAGTAGAATCCGCGAGAGACTTGGAAGAGATGAATGCTGTATGCATCAGCATGATTTGTCCCTTCTGAGTCTTTTTTACTTGGTAGAGGGCGTTGTCCGCGGTATAGAGGAAGTCCCAGAGCTTGTTGCCGGACTTCGGAACGCGGTTGCGGATTCCTTGCGAAACCGTGACAATCGGAGAGGTCTTGGAGTACTTGTGGCTGATGCCAAGGGCAAGTACGCGATTACGGATATCTTCTGCGATGCCCATGATCTCTTCGTCGGTCATGTTGCGATAAACAACCACGAACTCATCTCCACCGTAGCGGCCCACATAGATGCGGTCGTCAGCGGTTAAGTCTCTTAAGATGCCGGCAATCTTGGTCAGCACCACATCTCCGGCTTGATGACCGTAGGTGTCGTTGTATTCTTTGAAAAAGTCAATGTCAATAAACTCAATACCCAAGGACTCTTCCAGGTGATAGCAGTCTTCGAAGACCTCCTCGAGAAAATCATTTAAGGCGCCGCGGTTTGGAATACCCGTCAGACGGTCCGTATTGGCAGCCGCCGACAGACGTTCGTTCTCTTTTCTCATGGCGTCTAAGGAGAGACTGGTCTCTAAGGCAATGGCGTAGGCCTTGTTGGAGGTGAAGGTGTGCAGTTCCGCATAATGATAGTAGTCGTTTAGAGCACGGATGTACTCGTTCTCATCGTACATCTTGGAATAGAGCTCAATCCGATGCTTTGCAAAGGTGACTAGGATATTCGGAATCGCGGATTCCTCTAACACCGGCTCCATGTACTGAATGGCCGTTGCAGCAATGTCGTATTTTTCGATTTCAATCATGAACTGGATAAAATCTAAGATCTCGTCGATGGATTCGATGTCCATATGATTCTCCTGCAGATGTTGTAAAAACAACTGAATTTGATGATCTCTGGCTTCGAAATCTTCATCGATATGGCTTAAGCGAATCTTAAAAAGCATGAAGAAGGAATCTTCGGCAGCTTCCAACGGATTCTCGGATTCGTTGATGATTTTGTTCAGGCCTGCCATGCAACGGCGGGCGGAAGCATGACGATGGAGCTGGAGATTGATGATGCCTTCGGAACAATAGCAAAAGCCCTCCATCAGCGCGTGTTCCTTGGTTGCGATTTTGTGAATGATCTGATGCGCGTTCTTGATATAGCGCAGGGCGGTCTTGTATTCCGTAATCTGGCTGTAAATCTGGCCGATGTTGAACATGATCATGGAAGAAATCTCGTTGGGTTCCTGTCCCTCCGTCAGATTCAAAGCTTTCATGTAATAATCAATGGATAACTGGAGATTGCCGTGATTATGGGCATCAACGCCAAACAGATTGTAGACCTGCATCAGGTATTCCTGCTCGTCGGAATTCTGCAGATAAAGAACAGCCTGCTGTAGGCTGGACTGAAAATCCTTGTAGTTACGCTTAAAATCAAAACATGCATTGCCAAGATAGTAATAGGCAATACCAATCAAAGTGGCGTCCTGCGTTTTCTTCGCCTCTTTCAAAAATGCCTTGGCATGCAGCACAGCATTCTTGGCATTCGGCTGTGCCTTGTCCTGGCGTACCTGTTCAAAAAGTTGCTGAATTTTAGAATTGTAAATCTCGATATTCACTTCATGGTCCCCCAATGATGCGCGGTTGGCGTTACACGGTAATAATTATACCATATGCATCCCGTGTATGGTAAAATGAAGGGTACCAAAACACACTTTTTTTGAGGGTATTTATGGATAAAAGAAATCGCATCCAGCAAGGAGTGTTTTACGCAGTCATTGTTCTGTTGTTATTTCTCTGCGCATCCTTCTTCTGGGTTTTTAAAATGAAATATAGAGCCATTGAGACCTTCGCTGACGGACCGGTTTGGACGGTTACACTGCCGGATGGTACGGTACATGAGAATGTGGACCTAAACCACACGCGCCTGCGTTATTGCCTGGAAGAGGGCGAGCGCATGATTGTGGAGACTACGTTGGAGAACCGCTACCAGGGCGAGCTGACCGCGGAGGTATTTACCAGACAGTCTGCGCTGGTTGGCTATGTCAACGATAAGGAAATCTACCACTACCGCGAGGATCAGTTGGATCGCTTCATCGGTAACGGCTATCAGTTCGTACAGATTCCGGTTACGGGAATCGGACGGCATCTGCGATTCGAAGTCATCGGATGCCGTGGCACTGCGGTGAATTCCGTACCGCCGATTACACTGACCAGATCCAGAGAGAGCTACACCCATTTCCTGGGCGAGCACATGATTATGATGTTCTGTGGAATCTTCCTGGTGCTGGTAGGATTCTTGGTTACTTGCATCAGTTTGATCTATTTTTCCATGGACTATGATTACTATCCGCTGGTACTGGTAGGCTGCATCGGCGTGCTGTCCGGTATCTGGTGCACCAGCAACATGAAGGTCTTAGAGCTATTGTCCCTGAACATCGGATTGAATTCCTTCATGGAATATGTCTCCTTGTACTTCATGCCGGCACCGGTGTTACAGTTCATCCGGTATCGACACGAGCGGGAGCGCCGCAGCATCATCCTTTTGAATATCGGAACCGCTGTGGTGGTTGTCTTTGCCCTTACGACCATGTTGTTGCATAGCACCGGAGTGATTATTATTTCCGATGCACTGCCGATTTTCCACATGTTTGTGGGTGGCTACGTCATTTTGATTTTGCTTAGCGGAACCAAGAGTCCGAAGAAGATGGAGCGATACGAGTATTTTTACTTCTTTGGATTCCTCATTAGTATTATCGGAACGCTGGCTTATATCATCCGCTTCCAGATTGCCAGAATTACGGGTATCGGAAGCTCTTCCGTAGACTTTAGCTTCTTGCCGCTGGCGATTTTGATTTTCGTATTGCTGTTGATTTTCGGTTATTTGAGTTTTATTCGTACCAGAGTCATTACGCAGACGGAGAAAAATATCTTAGAGCAGCGTGCTTATGAAGACCGGATGACCGGACTTTTTAACCGTTCCAAGGGTGAGGTGCTTCTGCATCAGATGAACAATCGCAGCAGGGGCGAGCCGTATGCGGTGGTGAACTTCGATATGAACGGATTGAAGCGAACCAACGATACCTTGGGACATTTTACCGGTGACTTGATGCTGGTGAAGTTCGCGCAGTTGTTGCAGACCTATTTCGGACCAATCGGAACCCCAATCCGTATGAGCGGAGATGAGTTCATCGTGTTGGTGCGTGGCATGGAGAATATCATTCGCATCGACGATGCATTGCAGGATTTGATTACAGCGGAAGCGCAGATTTCCGCACAAGAAGATTATATTATGGATGCAGCTTACGGTGTAGCCAAGAGCATGGAGTTCCTAGAACCGGATGCAGAGGCAGTATACCGTATGGCCGACCAGCGTATGTATGAGATGAAAGCTGCTTCACAAAAGGGAAGAGAATGAGCACAGGACACGTAATTAAAGACAAAAGAATACGATTGCTCAATGCCATAGCAGGTGTCGTCATTCTGTTGATGATGTTCGTTAGCGTTGTGTTGCTTTTACAACGTCAGAGCTTGGAAGGCATTCAGGATTACAGCGATGGTTGGACGGTGGTGTATCACGGCAAGCGATACGAGAATGTGAATTTTCACGATTTCGTGTTACCGGAGACGCCGGATCGCAACGATGTCATGACGCTTACGAAGCATTTGGATCCGCATGTGCCGCCGGATTCGAGTCTCATGCTTTTGACCTACTTGTCTAAGGTGAACGTCAGCTACAACGACATCCCGCTGTACCATTACGGCCGGGAGGACGAGGCGGACGGACGCATGGTGGGAAGCGGATATCACTTTTTCCGTATCCATTCCTTCATGCAGGACAAGGATCTAAAGATTGAGATTCAGGCAGCGGAGGATGCTGCATTTACCAATGTAGATCCCATTTATCTGGTGCCATCGGATATGGTCATCCCAACCTACGCCAAGCGCCACGCCTGGTCGATTTTCAACAGTATCTTTTTGTTCATGTTGGGTGTGTGCCTGATTATCGTATCAGCAGCGCCAATCGATCATTGGGAGAACCGGGCAAGGCTTACCATGATTGGAACCTTCTCCCTCTTGATGGGTATGTGGACCATGGGGTCCGTGAAGTTCTTACAGCTGTTATCCTCCGATTTGACCATGAACTCTGAGATTGAGTATATGTCCTTGTTTTTAGCACCGATGCCGCTGTTTTTGCTGATTTGCAGCCTTCGCAAGGAGAAGGGCGGCTGGCAGCATCGTATCATGCATATCATTATCGCGGTGTTTGGAACGGCAGATGCGACCTTTATTCTGCTGCACTTTTTGGGCATTGTTCATATGTGCATTACCTTATCGGCCTTCCACATCATTGCCGCCTTAAGCTTATTGGCGACCATTGTAAGTGGTCTGGAACGCTTCCAGAATATGAATCAGCAACAGCGCGTCATGAACCTTGGTTTATTGATTTTGCTGGCGTTCGGCGCTATAGATTTGGTTCGATTCAATTTGCAGAAGTTTTTCTTCCCGAATGTGCCGATTTTATCCGAGTCCTATCTTCCGGTAGGAGCGGTGGTATTCATTATGTTCCTGTTGGTGGGATATCTGATGTATCTGTATGATTTGATGAAGAAGGAGACAGAACGTCAGACTTTGACCCACTTGGCGTATCGGGATCCGATGACCGGATTGTACAACCGTGCCAGCATCATTGATATTTTCCAGCAGGCTCTGGATGTGGGAGAGGATGTCACCCTCCTGTTATTCGATGTGAATGGTCTGAAGCATACCAACGATAGTATGGGACATGCCATGGGAGACGAGCTGATTGTGGCATTTTCAAAGTGCCTTTCCAAAGCTTTTGAGCGCATTGGAACCGGCGCTAGAATCGGTGGCGATGAGTTCGTTATGTTGGTATCCGGAGAACGGCGGAAAAAGATTGAGAGCGCCCTGGCTACCTTTGCAGAGTTAGAGCAGAGCGCTTCCAAGGAAATTGGATTTGCGATTCGCGCGGCCTACGGCATGGCCGGAAGCGACGAAGTCAGCGAGAAGACCACCGACGAGGTCTACCGCTTGGCAGATGCCAGAATGTATGCCATGAAGCAACGCATGAAAGAAGAGGGCGTTTCAGATTTTAGAGAGTAAAGTATCACCCCGGCAGAGAACTGTCGGGGTGATTTTTTGTGTTCAACCGGTGGTTCAATTTTCTTCCCTTCCCCTAGCAGATATGCTACTCTTGTAGCAATAGGACAAATGTCCAAATCAGCAAAAGGGAGGAAAATATGAAGAAGTTTCATGCTGACAAGATTATCAACGACAAA
>JAGDAL010000170.1 GCA_017959525.1 Lachnospiraceae bacterium
AGCGATAGATACTCTGCTTCACATCACCTACCATGAAGTAGTTGTTGCTGCCTAAGCTCTCCTTGGATACCGCATGGAGAATGGTCTCCTGCAAATAGTTACTGTCCTGGTACTCATCCACCATAACTTCTTCGAAGAAGCCGACCATCTCCTTGGCCACCGGACGAATCTCATGGGTAGTCCGGTCCACTAAAATATCCAAGGCAAAATGCTCCATATCGGAAAAGTCCATAAGACCAAGCTTGCGCTTCTTAGAAGCAAATAAGTGGTTGAAAGCCTTCACCAAACGAATCATCTCCGCCACAATGCCGGATAAGTCCTGCATCTCTTCTACGATATCGTCTAAAGACTTGGTCAGATACGTCGCTTGTAAATCCAACAAACGGTCTTTGACGTCCTTGCGTCGGTTCTGATAACTCTTCTTCACCTCATCAGCTGCCCACGGGAACTTCTTGCGGGAAAGATCGGCAAACTTCGGCCAACCTGCTGCCACTTCCAAAATGGTAGGATAGTCCGTTGCCTCTAATAAGCATCCAATCCAACGCAAGTCAGACTGCACCGCTTCCTCATAAGGATGACCCTCGGCACCTGCTAACTGTTGTAAATCCAATAACAGGGTTTCTGCGGTTCTTTGAATATCCTCTAGCTGGCCGCGAATCTCCTGCCACACCTGCTGCATCCAAGGTGCCGCTAAGAGTTCCTCGGTGGTACGCACCTGATATGGTTCCAATAAGCTATCCAACCATTCTTCCGGCCACGGATAGGCCTGGGACATGGTAAATAGCTTCCGAAGATATTCCACCAAATGATCGTCCCGGTCCCCTACCGTATAGGAATTCACCAGGCGAAGGAAAGCTTCCTCCCCCGCCGCATAATTTTCTTCTAAGACTTCATCCCAGGTCTGGCTTACCAGTAGTTCCAATTCTCCCGGGTCTGCCATCCGATACTCCGGATCCAAATCAATCTCTCCGAAATGCTGGCGCACCAAGGTACTACAGAAACTATCAATGGTCGAAATCCAGGCATTGTGAATGAGCGTCGTCTGGCGTATAAGATGTGCATCATTGGGATGCTCCTCCAGCGCTTTTCGAATGGCATCATAGATACGCTCCTTCATCTCCTTGGCTGCTGCACGGGTGAAGGTTACCACCAGAATCCGGTCAATATCCACCGGATGCTCCTCCCGTGTTACCATGGCAATGATACGTTCTACCAATACCGCTGTTTTACCACTACCTGCCGCAGCAGATACCAGCAAATCCCGATTATGTAGTTTGATGACTTGCTCCTGACTAGCGGTCCACTTCATCATCCAATTCCTCTCTCATCTTCTCGTATGCCTCCGCGTCTTTGTAATCCATAAGACGTCGGTACGCATATCCTTCCAGGCGCGGATCGAATCCGCAAATACTGTGGTACTCACAGTAGTCGCAACCGGTTCTAGACTTCTTGCAGTAAGGCTCGGCTGCAATATCACCGGAGGCAATACGATTGCCAAGCTCGGTAACCTTCTTCTCCACGTAATCTGTCAAAAGCTGAAACTCTGCTTCTGTTGCCACCTTACTGTTGGCATCCGGTGTGTTGTCTTTTTTGATTTTTACCGGAATTACCTGGGAGGCCCCTGTCGTATAGATATCCTTATCTAAGGCTTCGATGACCACGTCGTTGGCGTTCACTAAGCCCTTGACCTTCAGCTCCTTTAGGATTTCCTGTTCTAATACGTCCGATGTAGTATGGTAATCGCTCTTAATCATCGGATCGTTAATATGGTAATACAACACTGCTGCCGGAGCCGCAGATATGTGCTTGGC
>JAGDAL010000171.1 GCA_017959525.1 Lachnospiraceae bacterium
GGATGGACTGGTTTCGGAGGCGGAACCATCTCAGGCAACGGATTCTGAGGAAGAGAAAAAACTCATCGCAGACTTTTGTCTTAGCACCTATCAGTCCAATGAACTGCACAACCTGCTGCATTACTGCCGCTTAAGCGGTATCGACCCGGCTCCTGTGCTTACGGAGCTCTATGACAGCGAAGCCCTTCCGGCTTCTGATAAAAGGAAAGGAACCAAGATTTTTGAGCAATTCAAGTCCACACTCCTTGCATCCGTCCGATAGACGGCCAATTACATATCGTCATGCTTTCGAAGTAGTGTATGTGGAAGACGGCGTGAATCCGGATCGGGTCTCCGAAATCCTATCTTTGATTCAGCCACGGGAAGTCATTCCCATTCATCACTATAAGGATGTCTTCTGTCGGCCTCATCAGGATGTGGTCTTACAGAAGCAATCTCCGGCTCTGATTTTAGCCAACAAGCGCGCCCCGTTTTTCTATCCCGGCGCACCGGTATGCCAGAGCTTCGGCAACGAACATTTCTATTACACCTCCGTTGCCATGAACTGTCTCTTCGATTGTGAGTACTGTTATTTGCAGGGCATGTATCCTTCCGGCAACGTGGTAGTTTTCTTGAATTATCAGGATTATTTGGATGAATTAAATCGTCTTTTAACCGAGCACCCGGTGTACTTATGCCTCTCTTATGATACGGATTTGTTCCCATTGGAGTCCATTAGCCATGCAATCAGCTATTGGTTGGATGTCGTATCAACCAAAGAGAACCTGCGTATGGAGATCCGGACGAAGGCAGCTCCGCACCACCTGGTTGCCCTGCCCAATGTCTATTATGCCTTTACGATTTCACCGCAACCGGTGATTGATGCCTATGAACATCGGGCTGCTTCCCTGCACAATCGCTTACAGGCTGCTAAGGAAGCTATCGAGGCCGGATGTAACGTGCGTCTTAGCTTTGATCCCATGATTGTGGTGCCACATTGGGAGGATGTCTACGATGAGATGATGCAAGAAGTCCTTGCTACGATTCCGGTGGAACAATTATCCGATGTGAGCATCGGTTCCTTCCGGATTTCCAAAGAATATCTAAAGATTTTGCGCCGGGTACGACCAAACGGCGCCATTGGATTCTATCCGTTCCAGTTGAAGGACGGCTACTACCATTATCCGGACGATACGGCGCGTCACATGCAAGAACGCATCTGCACAGCCTTATCTTCCCGTCTTCCTAAGGAGCGGATATTTTTCGATCAAGAATCCCTATAGAACCAAAAAAGCTCGATGGAATAATCCATCGAGCTTCTCTATGTCGAGGTGACGCGATTCGAACGCGCGGCCTCTTGCTCCCGAAGCAAGCGCTCTACCAAGCTGAGCCACACCTCGCCTTGGTTGACTTTGCGTCAACGTTGATAGTATAGCACTCCTACTTCTGAGAATCAAGAACTTTTAGTCTAAAATCAAACGCAATCCGCCGTAAATTCCTGCATCATTTCCTAAGGTTGCAAGAGCAATCTTGGTGTCCTTGCTGGCATGGAATACTTCACTGGTGAAGTCCTCCATCATGTTGTCGATAATGATGTCACCGGCCTTGGAAACACCGCCTCCGATAAGGACGATCTCCGGATTTACGACGTTACAAATCTTTGCAATCAGCTTACCAAGCAATCCACATACGGTCTCCACGATCTCTACGGACAACTCATCCTTCTTCTTCGCATAATCGAAGACATCCTTGGCAGTTAAATCTGCAATATCGCGGATTGGGCTAGCCTTCTGGCTACGATCCATATGACGCTTAGCCAAACGAACAATACCGGTAGCAGATGCATACTGCTCGATACATCCATGGTTACCGCAGTTACACTCTAAAATCTCGTCCGGATTTACTACGATGTGGCCAATCTCCCCTGCTGCACCGTGATGTCCGGTAACGATCTGGTTGTTAATAACGATTCCGCCGCCGATTCCGGTTCCCAAAGTAACCATAACAACGCTGTCGCAGCCCTTGCCACCGCCCATCCAGGCTTCGCCTAATGCTGCAATGTTGGAATCGTTTGCTGCACGAACTTTCATACCGGAAATCTCTGCTAAATCCTTCTCAATCGGAACCACACCCCAGCCAAGGTTTACGCAACGGTTTACAACGCCGTCCGGAGTAACTGCTCCCGGAACACCAACGCCGATACCCTGTACATCATCCTTGGTGATGTTGTTCTCTGCCATCTTCTCATAAATAGCATCTGTGATATCTTTTAAAATGTTCACACCGTTGTTGGAGGTATCGGTTACGATCTCCCACTTATCCAACAAGGTTCCGTCCGTCTTGAAAAATCCAAGCTTGCAGGTTGTTCCGCCTACATCAACGCCAAATCCATACTCTTTCATGTTCATTTCCCTTCCAACTCTTATGGTTCTATTTCGTTGTTCCCTGTGGCTTCGCCGTTATCCTGTGTCACCACTTCCTCCGTGGTTTCCACAACGGTCTGCTCCACAATCTCACCCTCATCTTCCTCCAGCGGTTCCGGCTCTACTTCCTCAACCACCATCGGTTTTATAAAATCGATCGGTACCAAACCCTCATGAATCTCTGTCATGTAAGAATTCCAGATCTTCATCGGTGTCGGAAGCACCGTCTTCGGCAGGGTCTGCGGCATGTCATAGCCCACCCAAACGCCTGTCGTATAGTATCTGGTATAACCGATGAACCAGCTATCCTTGTTGTCATTGGTGGTACCGGTCTTGCCTGCACACGGCATATCCTTCAGGCCGTAGCCCTTGGCGGTACCTTCCGTTAAAACGGACTCCAAAATATCGGTCATCTGTCTCGCCGCATCCATCTTGTAAACCACCGTCTCAGTCCGGTCCGTCTGATACAGAACGTTTCCTTGGGAATCCGTGATTTTGATGATGCATGTCGGTTCACGATAATTACCATCGTTTTCTATTGTAGCATATCCTTTGACCATTTCAAGTATGGAAACACCGTGGGTCAGACCACCCAGCGCCGCTGCTAAGTTCTCTTCCGACGCATCCACCTGGGAAAAATCCATGGCTTCCAAATAGGACAAACCAACCTTCGGCGTCAGCTGTTCAAACAATCGGTAAGCAATGGTATTTCTGGACAATGCCACCGCCCGTCTTACCGTCATCTCGCCAAGATAGGTGCCATCTGCATTGGCCGGACCGCCTTCGATTTTTTCATCTACTACAATATCGTCTGCCCGCAGGCCATTCTCAATGGACGGCAAGTACACGATCAACGGCTTAATGGTGCTTCCCGGCTGGCGGAAGCTCTGGTAAGCGCGGTTTAAGGTGTAGCCGCTTACCTCCTGGGACCTTCCTCCCACTATGGCGCGCACCAGACCGGTGACATTGTCGATACACACCGCTGCGCTCTGAAGGGTATATATCCCCTCCTCATTGGTCTCCGTATAAGCCGACAGA
>JAGDAL010000172.1 GCA_017959525.1 Lachnospiraceae bacterium
CCAGTGTCTGGTGGCTTGCTTCGCTGTCTACCTGCCGGCCAGATACCGATGGTTCCGAAGCCCGACCAAGTGTGTATTTTTGGTGGGTATCTTGGCGTTTATTTTCGGCAACGGGTACTTTTTTACCATGGCGGTGGCCAACCCAATCGGATTCTATTACATCTCGGCCTTTGGTCAGCTGGCCTTGTTCCTATCGGAACTTCCGGAATGTATCATTGCGGTGGTGTTGTTGGCTATTTTCTACAATTTCACTCCGGAAGAGATACGCAGTGAGTTCGCCTGTGCCAAGTATTATTCCGGAGAGTACGATCAGAAGTTGGCCTTTGGTCTGCAGGAGAAGAACAGCGTCTTAGGTACTCACGTATTGGTGTGCCTGGTGGTGGAGATTATGATTCTGGTGGTGGCATCCATCAGTATCAGCCTGACCTTGTTCGATGTGTATTCCGTCAGTGTCGGCTCCGAAGAAACCGCACTGTTATCCAATGAGGCGGATGTCAGCGGCTGGAAGGCCCGGGTGAATCAGGATATCAGTAACGGAATCGAAGAGATGAAGGCCATTGATTCCTCCGGTATTACCATTCCGGAGATGCGGTTTATTTCCCATATCCGAACCGCGTATATGACGGGGATGCCGTTAGATATTACGGGGCGCAGCATGTTGCGTCAGCTATCCATGATGCTCATCATGCTGATTGTGCCGCTTCTAATCATCAGTAACGGTATCCTGCAGCGCTACGTCATCCGGCCGATTACCAACATGGAGAAATTCATGACCGGCTATGTGGCCACGGAAGAGACCAAGCGACGCGCTTATATTGAGGAGAGCCCGGACATTACCCCGGTGTTCCACAGCGAGCTGTATCAGCTCCATGGCGCACTGAAAATGCTGGTGAAAAATGTGGAGCAGTATGTGGCCACCATTCAGCGTCAGCGTACGGTAGAGGATAATCTGCGGATTCAGCGACTGGCTGCGGAGGCCAAGAGTTCCTTCCTAGCCAATATGTCCAAGCAGTTGCGCGGGCCAATCAATTCCATCATCGGTATGAATACCATGATTATGAATTCCACCCAGGAGGTAGAGACCAAGGCCTTTACCAAAGATATTCGAAGCTCTGCGAAGACCCTTATGACGGTGCTAAACGATATCTTGGATTATTCCCAGATTGAATCCGGTATGCTGAAAATCATTCAGGTGCAGTACGATTTGTTAACCACCATCCGTACGGTTCACGATATGGTGGCTCCTGCAGCCGAGGAAAAAGAGCTGCAGATCAAGTACGATATCGATCCGAATTTACCGTCTCTGTTACGTGGAGATGAGATTCGCATCCGCCAGTGCCTACTGAATATCATGAGCAATGCGGTGAAGTTCACCAAGTCCGGTAGCGTTACGTTTACGGTTCGCTGCGAGAAGGCTGGATTCCAGGAAATCTACCTGAAATTCTCCGTTCAGGATACCGGTGGCGGTATGAGTGCGGAGAAGGTGCAGCGGCTTCTGGAGTCTTCCATTGGCAAGGATGATTCCGTGGAGTTTACCAGCGAAGGTCTTGGCATGTCCATCGTCAACTACCTGTTAGACAGTATGGGCGCCAGATTGCATATACAGAGTAATCTTGGGGAAGGTACCAAGGTGTACTTCAAGCTCTTACAGAAAGTGGAGGAGTGGACCCCGGCAGAACAGCTACATCTGAATCGATAATTGAGGGACGAATGGGGAGGTTTTTGTTATGACTTACGAAGAATTAGTAGAACTGGTACAAAAGAACGCTCGTCTTGGTGGGAATCCCGGTGTCAGTGGACACGTTGCTATTCAGGTAAATATCGAAGGAGAGGCAGAAGGTGCCTTTTACGTAGAGTTTTCCAACGGTAAGGTGACCATTATGCCGTATGAGTATTATGACAGAGATTTGGTGATTTTCTGCCATTATCCGGAAGTGGTGGAGATGGCCAGAGGAACGCTAGATCCGATTGAGGCCTATGAATCCGGGAAAATTTGGGTGGAAGGCAATGTTGGAAGACTTCATGTATTGTCTGATTTCATCAAAAAGGGTAAAGTAAAATATGACAAGAAAATGGAGAAGTCCAAGAAGGGAAGTAAAAAGTAGAGATGAACGAGCATAACAGCACATTTTTCGCGGCAATTTCCCGCATGAAATACATCGATCGTTGGGCGCTCATGCGGAATTCCCGTAATGAGAATCTGTGCGAACATTCCATGGAGGTGGCCATGATTGCCCATGCCCTCTGTGTGATTGGTAACACCCGCTTTGGCAAAGACTTAGACGCAAACCGTGCGGCAATTATCGGTTTGTATCACGATGCGGCAGAGATTATTACCGGCGATATGCCGACTCCGGTCAAGTACTACAGTGAGGATATTAAGGATGCTTACAAGAAGGTAGAAGCAGTGGCGGAGTCTAAGCTTCTTAACAAGCTGCCTTCCGATATGCGTCCGACCTACGAGTCTATTTTTCGCGCGCAGGATGGGGAAGAGTACCTGCGTCGCCTGGTGAAGGCTGCAGATAAGATTTCCGCACTGATTAAGTGCATCGATGAGGAGCGCAGCGGTAACGTGGAGTTCCACACCGCCAAGGAATCTACCCAGAATATCATTAACCAGATTTCTTACGACTTGCCGGAAGTAGACGTGTTTATGAAGGAATTTATTCCGTCTTATGGAAAGACTTTGGACGAATTGTCGTAAATTATGCAGGGAACATTTTATGTTCCCTGTTTTTCATTTGGTAATACCGTGTGACCATTATTGAATTTACAGACAAAAAGCTTTATAATTAGAATTGCGTTTGTGTTGTATGAAAATACAGCAAATTATCGTTGAGGGAGAATTATGCTTTATTACTATCAATTTGATATAGCAGGGTTATTTGTTCTGTTGCTATCCAGTGTGACCTTATGCGTCCGTAAAGGATCTTTGTTCCGTCATGCTTACTATGCCTTGTGGATGATGGCAATGGCATTTGTATATACGTTAGCTGATGGCGTTAGCGCCTATCTGATCAGTCTGGCAAATCCGTCTTACTATGTTTTGACGTATGTTGTTTTGCTGTTCTATTTTACGTCTCTATTAATATTTCCATATTTTGCATTGCAGTTTATCGCGGAGCAGTGCGATGATTTGCAACATGTGGGAGTGGCACTTTTTGCACCGGTTTTCTTTGTCTTACTTTTGATTTTTTCCAACTACTATACCGGTATTTTCTTCACCTTAAACAAGGACCCGTTTGTGTATTACACCGGACGTGGTGGATGGATTTCACCGGTGTTGTATTTGTTGTATGCCATTTATGCCATTGTATTGGCGATCCGACATCGTCGCTTCTTAGGCCGTGGTCGTCGGGGCGTATTACGACTGGTTGGTGTGTTAGCGCTTTTGACCTTTGTATGTAACGGCATGATTCCGAATTATTCCATTTCCGGTTTCATGATTTGCGTTGCCATTTCTTTCGTGGTGATTTGCTTCTATCTCGGCGATGCCATTATGGATGACAAGACCGGTATCTATAACCGTACCGGATTCTTACGTCGCTGCGATGAAGTGATTTATAAGCGCAAGTCCAATGATCTGCTTTTGGCGAAGATAAAAATTCACAACCTGCAGGAGATTAACGAGCGCTTCGGGATGGACATCGGAGATATGGTGTTGAAGCGTGTGGCAGACTCTTTTGCCAATTATCGTAGCGGCAAGGATATGATTTACGGTCGTGTGGGTGGGGATACCTTCGCGATTATGGTGCCAAGAGAGAGGTTTGTGAACTATTCTTTCCATGTGAACTTAGGACAGTTCGTCGGAGCTCTCATTAATGACCATGAGTACGAAGTTTCTTTTTACTGTGGTGTCTATGAGATTCGTCCGGAGGATACGGATGTGGATAGCATCTTAGATCGTGCGGATTATGCCATGGACCGCGTTCGCGGAAGCTTCAAGGATAACGTACGTTACTTCGACGAGGAGTTGCGGGATGAGTACGAGAAGCGTTCCCGTATTGAGCAGATGGCCAGAAGTGCATTGAACCATGAAGCGTTCCGTGTGTACTTACAGCCAATCTACGATACCATGACCAAGAAGCTGGTGAGTGCGGAAGCTTTGGTACGCTGGACCGATCGTGACGGTTCCATTATTCCGCCGGATGAGTTCATTCCGATTTTCGAGAAGAACGGATTCATCAGCCAGGTGGACCTCTTCGTCTTAGAAGAGATTTGTAAGACCATCCAGAGCTGGAAGCAGCACAACATCGAGCCGGTGCCGGTATCCATCAACGTATCCCGTGTGGATATTACCAGCCCGAAATTCGCAGAGTCCTTGATTGAGATTGTAGACTCTTACGACATTGATCACAGTCTGATTAAGATCGAACTGACGGAGAGTGCCTTCAGTGACCAGATGGGACTGATTAAGCATTGTATGAATCATCTTCGTAGAGAAGGCTTTAAGATTCTCATGGATGATTTCGGTAGCGGATATTCCAATCTAAACATGTTCCAGGATGTATCCGTGGACATTGTTAAGATTGATATGAAATTCTTGCATAATATTGACATGAACAGCAAGGGACGTGTAATCTTACGTTCAGTTGTTGATATGTCCAAGAACTTAGGTCTCGAAATCGTCGTAGAAGGTGTTGAGACGGAAGAGCAGTTCCGCATCATTCGCGAGATGGCTTGCGATATGACTCAGGGCTATTTCTTCAGCAGACCGATGCCACTGCAGATGTTCGACGAGTTGTTGGTCTATGAGCATGAGAAAAATGCAAAACAATTGCAGGAGACTGCGATATAGGATAGGAGTTTTTTATGAAGCTTACGAATTATTTAGACGGAGGCATTTCTCCGTTTCATGTAGTTGCATTAAGCAAGAGCGAACTTGCGAAGAATGGTTTTGAAGAATTGCATATGGAAGACAGCTGGACCTTAGAGGCCGGCGGCAAGTACATGGTAGACCAGCACGGTTCTACCTTGATTGCTTTTACGGTTCCGGAGAAGAAGTTCATGCTTCCACAGAAGGGTAAGGCACCTTGCCTTCGCATCAGTGCTTCCCATACCGACTTCCCTTGCCTTCGCATTAAGGCAAAGCCGGACTTACATACCGAGCACTATGGCAAGCTGAATACCGAGGTATACGGCGGTGCCATTAACGCAACCTGGTTGGATCGTCCACTGGGTGTGGCTGGCCGTGTAGCAGTTGCTTCCAAGGATGCATTTACACCGGATGTACGCATCTATGACAGCAAGCGTGCGATTCTTACCATCCCTAGTCTTGCAATTCATCAGGACCGTGAGATTAACAAGGGCCGTGAGTTCAATCGCCAGACCGAGTTGATTCCGATTTTTACCACCAAGGCAGAAGAAGATGAGTTCATTACCTTCCTGGCAAAAGAACTTGGTGTGGATAAAGATGATATTTTGGATTTTGAGTTGACCTGCTACAACGCAGAGCTTTCCGCAGAGGTAGGTATCTACGGTGAGATGTTGTCTGCACCTCGTATTGATAACATCAGCTCCGTAGCAGCAATGACAGAAGCTATGATTCATGCAAAGAAGTCTAAGAGCGTGAACGTGGCAGCCTTCTTCGATCATGAAGAAATCGGCAGCACTACCAAGCAGGGTGCGGATTCCATGTTGTTATCCGACGTGGTAGCAAGAATCTATGATGCCTTCGGATTCTCTGAGGAGGATCGCAAGCGTGCCATCTATGACGGCTTCTTGCTCTCTGTGGATGTGGCACATGCGATGCATCCAAACTACCCGAACAAGGTAGATGTGACCAACCATCCATACATGAACGGTGGTTTCTGTATCAAGGAAGCCAGCGGACAGTCCTACGCAACCGATTGTGAGGCTATCGCAATTGTAGAGCAGATTGCCCGTAAGAAGAGCATTCGTTACCAGAAGTTCTTGAATCGTTCCGATGTTCCGGGCGGACATACCTTAGGTGTATTTGCTGCAGCATTCCTTCCAATGCGTGCGGTAGATATCGGAGTTCCGATTCTTGCTATGCATTCCGCAAGAGAATTGATGGGCAAGGAAGATTACGATTCCATTGAATCTGTGATCGAAGCTTTTTATCAGATGTAGCAGTTTCCTTGATTTTTTGAGAAATGCGGCGTAATTCGTTGCCGTTACGGCGAAAACGTGTCATAATATAGTGGATAAAGTCTTGTTTGGAGGATTATCTAACTATGGCGATGATTGAATGCGCTGCTGGAACTAAATTACATGAAGTCGGACAGAAGGTGGAGACCGTTGAGATTATTCTCAAGGGTTCTATTCGCATGATTGTCGGCGACGAAGGAGTAGAACTAAAGCAAGGTTCCATTGTGGGCTTAACCGAGACCCCGAATGGCAACTTTGCTTTTTCTTATGAAGCAAGCACGGATGCAACTGTGTATTCATATCCTTTTACCTGCCATGAAGATTTAGAGAAAATCTTATATGTGAATCAGAAAATTGCACCATCCATTACGGTACAGAGCATTCGCAACGCGGTAGATTTCTATAATTTGTATTTCCACTTGAAGCAGAAGGTGGAAGAGAACTACAAGTGGGTCTTAGAGAGAAAGAAAAGCTATCCGGAGTTGTGCTTAGAGACCGGTACCCAACAGGAGGATTATCCGGAGCTGGCAGAGCTATCTGCGCCTCCGACCCCAACTTCTGTAGAACACTGGAATGTAGAATATATGAACATGGTTCACGATTATGAGGACCGTTTCTTAAGTCAGGTATATACTCTTGGTGCTGCTATGTGTGC
>JAGDAL010000173.1 GCA_017959525.1 Lachnospiraceae bacterium
AACGGAACCGGACTATTTTATTCCGAATTTGTACCTGATTGACGCATATGCAGTGGATGATGAGGATGACTCCTATTATTTTCTCTGTGGTTTTTATGACAAAAATGATACCCTCTGGATTTCGCATCTGAAACTGTCTCCAAGCGATGACATGTATCAGGATGCCATGGACTACCTGAATTACGGGTCCTTGGGGGATTTTGATCAACCCTGCTATGTGATGTGCACCGATGTACCGACCGATGATACCTTGCGCTCTTATGCATCCGATGCCGTGAAATACTATGTGGACGAGGGCCGTATGGTCCGCGAGATGCTCTTAGATGTAATGCTAGAGCCGGTCTTAGATCCGCAGATGTCCATCGAGGAAGCCAATGCAGAGCAGCATCGGAACGATGTCATCATCGCATTTGGCTTGAATCTTTTGGCAGTTCTTGTGGGAGCTGTCGGTTTGATTTTGCTTCGAAGCGATCCGAAACAAGCGCCGGTTCGCAAGGAAGATAGATTTAACACAAGGTGGTAACACCGAAGAAAGGGAGTAAAAATGTTAAATTACAGTAAGGTTTTTAACCTGGACAAGGAAAAAGACGCAAACAAGGTTTATCAGGCCTTGGACAACGGATACGGAAGAGAGTATCTGGAGAATTTCATGAGTGAGGCAAAAAGCCAGAGCACACAGGATATTCCGAAGGCAAAGGCAACCATCACTTCCAGTTATGTATGCAGCTACGAAGGATTCAAGAAATCTTTATTCATTATTCCTTTGGCAGATATTGTAAACGTTTATATGTCCAACAGCTTCTATGGCAACTACAGCTACGATACCAAGGCAATTGCCATTGAGACCCGCGACAACAAGACCTTCTATTATGCAAGAAGAATGAAGAATCAGAAGGTACCGGATGCGGATCGTTTGTTTGAGATGTTGAAGAAAGTTAGCGCAAGTAACGAAGCTACTTTAACCGCTTAGGAGGATAGATAAATGTTTATTGTTTATGGAACCAGAAAGAAATTAAAAATCGATAAGAGCCTTGGACATCAGGTGTGCCCAAACTGCCATCACGAGGTAGAGCGTGCATTGGCTCGCGAGAAGACTGCAATCACCATTTTTTACATTCCAACCATCGGCTGGACTTCCAAGAAGTTCATCCTTTGCCCATGCTGTGGTGATTCCCAGATCTTAACCGGCGCTGAGTACAAGGAATTAAAGAACGCTTAATATATAGGTAAAAGAGGATCCTGTCCGTTACATGCGGGCAGGATTTTTTTATGTTGACAAATACCCTATGGGGGTATATGATGCGAGTGGTGGAGATACCCCTAGGGGGTATGCAGAAGTGAGGAAAAGTATATGAGTGAGAATAATAAGGAAAATCAATCATGCTGTTGCTCCCATAAGACGAAGGAGCGCAGTGAACAGGAACAGAAAGCATTATTGAATCGCCTCAGCCGTATCGAAGGTCAGATCCGCGGCATTCGTCGCATGGTGGAGGAAGACAGCTATTGTACGGATATTTTGACTCAATCCGCAGCAATTACCGCAGCTATGAATGCGTTTAATAAGGAGCTGTTGGCCAACCACATTCGCACCTGTGTGATGGATGATATCAGAGCCGGGAAGGATGAGACCGTCGATGATTTGGTGGCGACGATTCAGAAGCTGATGAAATAGGAGACTTATATGGAACAGTACAATGTAACAGGTATGAGTTGTGCAGCCTGCCAGACCCGCGTGGAGAAAGCGGTTTCTGCGGTGCCGGGAGTGACCTCCTGCTCCGTATCGCTTTTGACCAATTCCATGGGCGTGGAAGGAACTGCTGATGCGGCTGCAATCGTGAAGGCGGTAGAGGACGCCGGCTATGGGGCTTCTCCGAAGGCAACCTCCGGTAAGAAGGACGGCGGTGCCAGCGCCAAGCTTGCAGCCGAGGCAGACGCACTCATCGATCGGGAGACACCGAAGCTTCGAAAGCGCCTCATTGCATCCCTTGGATTCATGTTGGTGCTGATGTATTTTTCCATGGGACATATGTTGTGGGGCTGGCCGTTGCCGGACTTCTTCCATGACAATCATGTGGCCATGGGACTTTTTCAGATGGTATTATGTACCGTCATTATGGTAATTAATCAGAATTTCTTCGTCAGCGGATTTCGATCCTTATGGCATCGGGCACCGAATATGGACGCGCTGATTGCCATTGGTTCCGCCAGTGGATACATCTACTCTGTGGTGATCTTGTTCTTAATGACAAGGGCCGTGGTGGACGGTGATACCGACATGGTAAAAGAGCTGATGATGGAGTTCTATTTTGAATCTTCCGCAGTCATCTTAGCGCTCATTACCTTAGGTAAGATGTTAGAAGCATACTCCAAGGGTAAAACAACCAACGCCTTAAAGGGCCTGATGAAGCTGGCGCCAAAGACCGCAACCGTAGAGCGTGACGGAGCAGAAGTGACCGTACCGATTGATGAAGTAGCGGTTGGAGATATCTTCGTAGTTCGTCCGGGCGAGCAGATTCCGGTGGACGGCGTGGTCATCTCCGGCGAGAGTGCAGTGAACGAAGCAGCCTTAACCGGTGAGAGTATTCCGGTGGATAAAAGTGAGGGAGACCGCGTATCTTCCGCCACCATGAACCAGTCCGGTTTCTTACGTTGTCGTGCCACCCGGATCGGTGAGGATACCACCTTATCCCAGATCATTCAGATGGTCAGTGATGCGGCAGCAACCAAGGCTCCGGTGGCAAAATTGGCAGACCGGATTTCCGGTGTGTTCGTACCGATTGTTATCGCAATTGCAGCCGTTAGTATGATTGCTTGGTTATTGGCAGGTGCCTCTGTAGGATTCGCGCTGGCAAGAGCCATTACGGTTCTGGTGGTCAGCTGTCCATGCGCCCTTGGCCTTGCAACACCGGTGGCCATTATGGTAGGTAACGGCGTAGGTGCCAAGAACGGAATCCTCTTCAAGACGGCAGAGAGCTTGCAGGAGACCGGCCAGGTGGATATCGTGGCATTGGATAAGACCGGAACCATCACGGAAGGTGTGCCGAGAGTCACCGACGTATTGCCGGCATCCGGTATTTCTGAAAAAGATTTGTTGGCTCTGGCAGGAAGCTTAGAGTCCAAGAGTGAGCATCCATTGGCCAAGGCCATTCTGGAAGCATGCAAGGAACAGGGCATTGCCTTATCCGAAGCGGAAGAATTCCAGGCAGTCTTCGGAAAAGGTGTGGAAGCCCGTGTCGACGGCCGTAAGGCGTTTGGCGGAAGCGGTGTCTATGTATTTGCCAAGGCAGGCAACGATGCTTCTT
>JAGDAL010000174.1 GCA_017959525.1 Lachnospiraceae bacterium
GACGAATACGGGATGCCAGGCTTCCGTCCTTCTTCTTGAAGGTAGAAGAGAGGCAGATGAAGCTCTTACCGCCGTTGGACAGGTAAGCACCCATAACGAAATCCATCTGTCCGCCTGCTCCGGAAATCTGACGGATTCCTGCAGACTCCGCATTCACCTGGCCATAGAGGTCGATATCTACTGCGTTATTGATGGAGATGAAGTTATCCAACTTGGAAATTACACGTACATCGTTAGTGTAATCAACCGGAGCACTCATGAGCTGTGGGTTATCATTGAGGTAATCGTACATCTTCTGGGTTCCTGCGCCGAAGGCATAAGCCTGACGGAAACGGTCGATGGACTTCTTCGCACCGGTAATCTTTCCGGCCTTAGCGATGTCTACGAATGCATCAACGTACATCTCAGTATGAACGCCCAAATCCTTCAAGTCAGAATCTGCAATCATGGCACCAACGGTATTCGGCATACCACCGATACCAAGCTGCAAGCAGGCACCGTTTGGAATCTGCTCTACAATCATCTTAGCAACGGCACGATCTACATCGGTCGGTTCTCCGCCGCCACCCAACTGTCCAAGCTGTGGGTTGTCACCCTCTACGATGTACTCTACCTGAGAGATATGAATATCAGACTCGAAACCGCCCAAGCAACGAGGCATATTCTTATTGACCTCAACGATGATGTGCTCTGCGCCTTCGCATGCAGCCATCAAGTGAGATGCCTGTGGTCCGAAATTGAAGTATCCGTGCGCATCCATCGGAGCAACCTGAATCATTACCACGCGGCTTGGCTCAATGCTGCGACGATAGTATCCCGGCAACTCGGAATAACGAATCGGAGCATAGTAAGCAAGACCTTCATCGATCATCTTGCGCTCTACACCGCTCATATGCCAGGAATTCCAGCAGAAATGCTCTCCTGCGTCCTCTCTCTGGAAGATGGCCGGCTTGTGGAACAAAATACCTCCGCGCACCTTTACATCGGTAAGCTCATCCGTACGCTTTGCCAATGCCTGGTCCAATGCTTCCGGTGTACCAACGCACCATCCGAAGTCTACCCAATCTCCGGACTGAACCACCTTGACTGCTTCGTCTGCAGTCACCAACTTCTTCTGATACTCTGCTTCGTAACTCATATATAACCTCCGCACTTTACTTATATCATCCCGTTTCCCCGGGTATTATCACATTGTTAAAAAGATAACGTAATAAGTATAGCACATGTTACTACCCGTTACCATAGAAATGTGGAATTTACCACAAAAATACGCCGCCCCGCATCTGCAATATATTTTCCCGCGCGATCGTTCGCACTCCCTATCTCAAGCGTAGCAGACACTAAGAAGCCAGCATGCTGCCTTCAAGTGCTGACGCTTGAGAAGGCGCGCTACAGAAAATATATTACAGATGCCGAGCGGCTTGATTACTATAATAACGCAAAAATAGCATCGCCTTTTCGACGATGCCACTTAATTATGGATATACTACTGCATTTGCATTATCCAGATTCTTCTTTTCTACAAACACCTGATACAAGTAAGTTACTTCATCATAGCCTACCATATCACCAACCTTGGCACTGCTTGCACTAGGATTACCTCCACGTGCCAGGAAACTTCCTGCTCCAAGAACAGCCTTCCCCTCTTTTGAATAAGGACCTGCATTGCGCTTGGTCGTAATCTCATACTTGATGCCGGAATCCTTTAAAGCCAGCTTAATACGTCCAACTTCCTCAGCATCAAAACCCATGTACAACAGCTTCTTGTTAAAAAATGTAATCATCTTCTTTTCCTCCC
>JAGDAL010000175.1 GCA_017959525.1 Lachnospiraceae bacterium
ACATTGGTGCTGTAATAAAAGAATCATGCTTCTCAGCTGTTACTCCGGTCAACGGCTGGAACCAATGGGTGTAATGGGTTGCACCCTTCTCAATGGCCCATTCCTTCATCTCATGAGCAACCACATCCGCAGTCTCAAGGTCTAACTCCCGACCTTCACGGATAGTCTCTTTTAACTTCTGGTAGGTCTTCTTCGGGAGACGCTCACGCATCGTCGCATCGTTAAATACGTTCTCGCCAAAAATATCGGCTACATTGTAGTATTCGTTCTTAATCTCTTCCAACGTTGTTTCCTCTCTCTTTTACAATAAAAGGGTGTTCCAAATAAAATATGGAACACCCTTCAAGTATTACTCTTAGGCCTTTCCAACAGAACCGAAAAGTTCCATCTTCTCCTTAACCTTAGCCTTGATAGCCTCGGTTCCAGGAGCAAGAAGCTTTCTAGGATCGAATCCCTTGCCCTGCTGATCCTTGCCAGCCTCGATATATTCACGAGTAGCAGCAGCGAAAGATAACTGGCACTCTGTGTTAACGTTGATCTTGGAAACACCAAGGTCAATTGCCTTCTTAATCATATCATCCGGAATACCGGTACCACCGTGAAGTACTAATGGCATAGCGCCGGTCTTCTGCTGAATAGCATCCAATACGTCGAACTGAAGTCCAGCCCAGTTCTCCGGGTATACACCGTGGATGTTACCGATACCAGCAGCAAGCATATCAACGCCAAGATCAGCTACGCGCTTGCACTCATCAGAATCAGCACACTCACCCATACCTACAACGCCGTCTTCCTCACCGCCGATGGAACCAACCTCAGCCTCGATGGAAATTCCGTTGTCATGAGCTAACTTAACTAACTCAGTAGTCTTCTCAACGTTCTCATCAATTGCGTAATGAGATCCGTCGAACATGATAGAAGTAAATCCTGCCTCGATACACTTCTTAGATCCTTCATAAGTACCATGATCTAAGTGAAGTGCTACAGGAACAGTAATTCCAAGCTCTTCATCCATTGCCTTAACCATAGCAGCAACGGTCTTGAAACCTGTCATGTACTTGCCGGCACCCTCAGATACACCAAGAATAACCGGAGAGTTGCACTCCTGTGCGGTCAAAAGAACAGCCTTTGTCCACTCTAAGTTGTTGATGTTGAACTGACCAACTGCATAATGTCCAGCCTTAGCCTTGTCCAGCATCTCTTTTGCAGATACTAACATTCACATATCCTCCTTATTTTCTTAACCCCCACAGGGGTTACATTCGCACTACGCCTGTATTATATAATAAACAGGTCTATGGATTCAACAAAAAGTCCCTATTCGACCATAATTTCCACAGCTTCGTGCATGTTCTTCACATTCACGACTTCGTGGGCTCCTCCGAACTCACCGTCTAAGGTCCACGGCACCTGTTCTGCAGCGGTGAACTTCAGCTCACCGGTCTGGAAGGAATAGACGAACTCCGACTCCTTGGAATTGCCCAAGAGGAAGTTCACAATATCTGTCAAATCAATCGGTGTCTTCGGTGTACGAATCAAGGTCACCTCAAACACACCATCCTGTAGGTCGATGGCGCCCGGGATAATGCCCTTCATACCACCTACCGACTTGGTATTGGTAATCATGCCGTAGATGAATTCATCATAGAGCATGTTGCCGTCGTACTCTACCTGCATGCGGAAGGACGGAATATCTGCTAATTGCTTCACTGCCTCCAACAAGTAAGCTACGTGTCCCAATGCATTCTTCAAATCCTGACTGGTTGCATAAGACACTTCCGTAAAAATACCGAAAGCTGCTACGTAGACAAAATTGTCTTTATTAAAACGCCCGATATCCACTGGATATGGGCGTCCGTTGACTGCAATCTCCGCAGCTCTTCGCATATCTTTATCGATTCCTAAGGAATTACCGAAATCATTGGTACTTCCGGCCGGAATGTAGCCAATCGGAACACGCTGTTGCAAGGACATCATACCGGTTACCACTTCATCGAGGGTACCGTCGCCGCCACTGCAGACGATCCGATCATATCGGGAGGCTTCGCTTTGCACCTTGCGGGTTGCATCCGCCGGTGCCTGGGTAGGATAAATCGTAACTTCGAATCCTGCCTTCACCATGGTATCCACAATATCTGCAAGGTAATTGCGAATCAAGCCCTTGCCGGAATGTGGATTATAAATGAAAAGAAGCTTCTTTCCCATTGTATTCTCCATTCTATTTGGACAAGAAATCCTCCAAAGCGCTGACTGCTGTCTGCTCGTCGTCACCCTCTGCATCGATGGTAACGGTAGCGCCGGAAGCCAATACCAAACTCATCATACCCATGATACTCTTGGCATTTACCTTCTTGGTATCCATCTCAAAATAAACTCTACTGTTGAACTGATTTGCAAGCTGAACCAGATGTGCGATTGGTGTTGCCTCCATAGAGTCGGACATACGAATAACAACATCTTTTCTCATGATAAATCCTCCTGAAACCTTTCTTCTCTAAGCCGGTCTGCAATCTCACTAATCCGTCGCAGACGATGATTCACTCCAGATTTTCCCACCGGCGGATCGAGAAGATTCCCTAAATCCTTCAACGGAGTATCCGGATTATCCAGACGTACCTGCGCAATCTCCTGCAAGTTCGATGAGAGGGTATCAAGTCCCACTGTCTCATCAATAAATCGAATATCCTCCAACTGTCGCACGGCAGCATTCACTGTCTTGCTGATGTTGGCGGTCTCACAATTCACCTTGCGGTTCACTGCGTTACGCATGTCCTTCATGACTCGGACATTCTCGAAATCCAGCACTCCACGATTGGCTCCCATCAAGCCCAGAACCGTAGAAATCTGCTCGCCTTCTTTGATGTAGACTACGTAATGATTCTTGCGTTCTACAATCTTGGCATCCAGCTCGAAAGCGTTCATCACTTCCATCAGCTGTGTTGCCTGAGGCTCACTGTCGCAGACAATCTCGAAATGATATGCCTTATTCGGATCACTCATGGAGCCGGCTGCCAAAAAAGCACCCCGGATGAAACTCCGCTTACAGCATTGCTGTTGTAAGAGCAGTCCGTCCACCGGCGTGGTGGCATTCTCCATCTTCAGCATGGTCCGCATTCCTTCGGCATCTTCTTCGATAATACCTGCGTCATACCTTGTTATAGTATCCAATTTTTTTAGCAAAGTAAAGCATTTTCGCTGTATATTCGGGTTCTCGGTCTCCAAAGAAAACCGCAATTTTCCGTCTTTTTTGTGAAAGTTACCTAAAAAACCGACATATGCGGCTAATTCCGCAATTTGGCAGTGACGGCTTTTCGGGAGCTCTTCCACCAGTTCAGCTTTGATATCTCCGGAAAAAGACATGTTACTTTCCTCGTTTTGCGTCCTTGTCGATGTCTCGATGCTCGACACGGATTCCATATGCGGCGGAATCCTTCAGACGGTTGTATAACTCATTGGCCATAGTGACAGAACGATGCTTGCCGCCGGTACATCCGAAGCAGATGACCAACTGGTTCTTGCCCTCGTCGATGTAGCGCGGAATCAAGAAGCGAATCATCTCTTCCAGTTTGTCCGCGAACTCCGGACCGTCATCGTTTTGCATCACGAAGTTCTGGATGGCTTCGTCGTTGCCTGTCAGGGGACGAAGCTCTGCAATGTAATACGGATTCGGAAGGAATCGTACATCGAATACCAGATCCGCATCCTGCGGAATGCCATACTTAAAGCCGAAGGACATCACCGTTACGAAGAGGTTCTTATAATCATCCCGATCGATAAAAATCTTCTGTAACTCCGCCCGCAGTTCTCTGGTCAGCAGATGGCTGGTATCCACGATATAATCTGCCCGGTCACGAAGGAACTGTACGCGCTCCCGCTCCTCTGCAATGCCCGTATAAATACTGGTGGCACCGGACAGGGGATGGGTACGTCTGGTCTCTTTGTAACGCTTCACCAGCACCACATCTTCTGCATCCAAAAACAGGATTTCGAACTTCATGCCGTCCGCTTCCAACTCCGGAAGCACCTGGCGCAACAGGTCCATGGATGCACCGCCGCGGACATCGATTCCTACCGCTACCGGCTCATCATCCCCGTTCTCATGATTTAGTTCTACGAAGCTTTTTAGCAGTTCCACCGGAAGATTGTCCACGCAGCGGTATCCGAAGTCTTCTAAGATTTTAAAAGCAGTATGTTTACCGGCACCGGACATTCCGGTCAGAATCAAAAGTTTCATTCAAACTCTCCTACAAATCGAACCTCCGGGACCAATTCCACGCCGGAATTCTCCCGTACCCTTCTAGTTACCTCATCCATCAATGCGCGAATCTCTGCAGCTGTGGCATCGCCCCGATTGATGACGAATCCGCAATGCTTCTCGGATACCTGGGCGTTACCCATGGTAAATCCACGCAATCCCGCATCTTCGATTAATTTACCGGCAAAATATCCCTCCGGACGTTTGAAGGTACTGCCTGCACTCGGGTAATTCAGCGGTTGCTTCTCCCGTCGCTTGGATGCTAACTCTGACATGTAAGCCTGAATGGCCTCCAGCTCACCGTGTGCCAAGCGAATTCGTGCCTGTAACACCACGCATCCCGGCATCTCCATAATGGCACTGTGTCGATAGGATAAGTCCAGCTCGGACGCCGGAACCGTAAGGATGTCTCCCTCTGCGTTCAAGTAGGTTACGTCCACCAGGATATCCTTCATCTCACCGCCGTAAGCACCGGCATTCATTACAACCGCTCCGCCTAAGCTTCCCGGAATTCCGGCTGCAAATTCCATTCCGGTTAAGGATGCATCCCTGGCAGCAGCTGCCACCTTGGACAGAAGCGCTCCGGCCTCAGCGGTAATCACCTCGTCCTCAACACGAACGTCGCTCATGGCCTTACCGATGCAGACTACCACACCGCGGATGCCCTTATCGCCTACTAAGAGGTTACTTCCGTTACCGATGACGGTAACCGGAATCTCTTCTTTCCTACAATAGGCAAGCACCGGTGCCACCTCGTCCATGGACGGCTCGATATAAACATCTGCCTCGCCGCCGACGCGAAAAGTGGTATGACACGCCATAGGCTCCTTTGTAACAAAGGAGCCTGTGGTAATAAGTGTTTTTAAGTTGTCGATTTGTTCAATCGTCACTTTCATTGTTAAGCCTTCTTTAAAAATGCAATGTAGCCAAGATATGCTTCATACAAGTCTACCTTGCTGATAATCTCCCATGGTGCATGCATGTTCAGTACAGCAACACCGCTGTCGATCACGCGCATACCATAGTTACCAAGGATGTAAGCGATGGTTCCGCCGCCACCCTGATCAACCTTACCAAGTTCTGCCGTCTGGAAAGATACCTTGGCATCATCCATAATGCGACGAACTTCTCCAACGTACTCTGCGCTGGCATCGTTAGAACCGGACTTACCTCTTGCTCCGGTGTACTTGTTGAATACCAGACCACGTCCGAAGTATGCAGCGTTCTTCTTCTCGAATGCAGATGCGAAGTTGGTATCGTATGCTGCACTTACGTCAGAAGAAAGTGCCTTAGAATTAGCCAATGCGCGACGAACTCCAAGCTCGGAGTACTGTCCCAATGCATTCATTAACTCTGCAACGGTATTCTCAAAGAATCTGGACTCCATACCGGTTGCACCAACGCTACCGATTTCTTCCTTATCTACCAACAGGCATGCATAAGTGCGATCGCCGGCCTTGGTATCTAACATTGCCCAGAAAGATGGGTATGCACAAACACGGTCATCGTGTCCGTAACCCATGATCATGCTGCGGTCAAAGCCGTAGTCACGGGCATCTCCGGCAGGAACAACTTCGATTTCTGCAGAGAGGAAATCCTCTTCTTCAATCTTGTATTCCTTCTTCAAAATCTCAAGGACGTTAGCCTTAACAGCTTCCTTCACCTTCTCGTCCTTCTTATCCTTCTCATCCATCGGGATGCTTCCGATGAGTACATCTAACTGCTCACCTTCGATGACCTTCGCACCCTTCTTATCCAACTGATCTGCGGATAAGTGGATTAATAAGTCGCTGACACCGAATACCGGGTCTTCCGGCTTGTCGCCAACATTTACAACCACCTTGGTGCCGTCCTTTTTCACGATGACACCGTGAAGAGCCAACGGGATGGTTACCCACTGATACTTCTTCACACCACCGTAGTAGTGGGTATCCAACAGTGCCATGTCGGTATCCTCATACAATGGATTCTGCTTGAGATCCATTCGTGGGGAATCGATGTGTGCACCCAAGATGTTCATACCCTTCTCCAATGGCTCCTTACCAATGACGAACATTGCTAAGCCCTTGCCATAATTGGAAAGGAATACCTTGTCGCCGGCCTTCAACTTCTTGTTGCCTGCGATGACATCCTCTAAATTCTTGAATCCGTTTGCCAATGCTTCCTTTACAAAATAATCGTTGCACTCGCGCTCGGTCTTGCATGCAGACAAGAACTTACGATAGCCTTCGGCATAGTCCATGACTGCCTGTCTCTTCTTACCTTCCGGATATTTCTTCCATGCATTTTCGCGTTCCATTATGAAAATGTTCCTCCTGATTACTACTTATTGCTTGCCATATTCTCCTGAACACGGCGATATAATTCTTCTGTGGCGTTGTAGCCCATCTTCTTCTGACGGAAGTTAACGGCTGCGGTTTCACAGATGACTGCTAAGTTACGTCCCGGACGGATTGGCAGGGAGTGGCATACCACCTGCTTGCCCAGGATATCAATATATTCGTCTTTGAGACCGATACGGTCGTATTCTTTCTCTTTCTTCCAGTCTTCCAGCTTAATGACAAAGCCGATGTTCTGGCGATCCTTAACACACTCTACACCGAAGAGGCTCTTCACATCAATGATGCCGATACCGCGCAATTCGATTAAGTGCTTGGTTACTGCCGGTGCGGTACCAACCAAGGTATCGCTGTTTACACGGCGAATCTCAACGACATCATCCGCAACCAGACGATGTCCGCGGCGTACCAACTCTAAGGCCGCCTCACTCTTACCGATTCCACTCTCACCGGTAATTAAGAGTCCCTCGCCGTATACATCAACCAACACACCGTGGATGGTGGTGATTGGTGCCAACTCATAACCCAAGTTATAGATCAGTTCTGCTGCGAACTCTGAGGTTCCACGCTCAGTTCCTAAGAGTGCTACGCCCTTCTCGATGGCAATCTCTAAAAAGGACTGCTCCGGAACGAACTCACGGCAGAAAATGACACAAGGTACTTCGTAGGAAATCAGCTTCTCAAATGCTGCCACACGATCCGCCTCGGACTTACCCTGTAAGTAACTCCATTCAACCATTCCGATAATCTGGATACGGTCTGCCTGGAAATAATCGAAAAATCCATGCAACTGCAATGCCGGACGATTGACGTCCGCAACCTTAATCTCAATCTTGTCTAAGTCAATGGATTCTGTAAAATTCTTAAGCTTCAGATTCTCTGCAATTTTTGATAATTTTGCCCCATCTGCCATGTGATAACCCTCCTTGTAGCGTAAGATACACTCCTATTTTATATGATTTCTATTGGTTGTCAAAATCCTTGTGAAAATAGTCATAGACCGCCTGCGCCGCCTCTGTATTCATGGACTCCACTGCTGCCAAATCCTCTACCGTTGCAGCCTTCATATCGTCTGCACTGGCGTAGTGTCGCATCAGCGCCTTGCGTCTTGCGGGACCAATGCCCGGAATGTCATCCAAGAAACTCTTGGTCTGGGCTTTGCCACGCAAGGAGCGGTGATACTCAATGGCAAATCGATGGGCCTCATCCTGTAAACGGGTGATGAGCTTAAAGCCCTCACTGCCCTTGTCGATTGGAATCTCTACGTTGTTATAATACAGGCCTCTGGTACGATGGTGATCATCCTTGACCATACCACACACCGGAATGTGCAACTGCAAGTCTGCCAAAACTTCTAAGGCGATGTTCACCTGTCCGCGTCCACCGTCCATCATAATCACATCCGGGAACTTGGTGAAGCTGTTGGTCTCTACCGCATTCTCCCGATCCGAGAGGCCATGCTTGAATCGTCGGGTCAGCACTTCCCGCATGGAACCGTAATCATCCGGTCCCGTGACAGTACGAAGTTTGAACTTTCGATAATCACTGCGCAGCGGCTTGCCACGCTCGAAGACTACCATGGAACCAACAGATTCAAAACCGTTGGTGTTGGAAATATCGTAAGCCTCCATACGCTCGATGCGTGGCAGTCCGATTAGCTCGGCAATCTCCTTCATGGCGCCGATGGTACGGCCTTCTTCCTTCTTGATGCGCTCCTTGTCCTGGTCCAAGACCATCTGCGCATTCTTCAGTGCCAGCTCTACCAGCTGCTCTTTGGCGCCCTTCTTCGGAGTATGGATATAGACTCTGCTGCCACGCTTCTCGGACAACCAGGCCTCTATGGTCTCTGCCTCTTCCAACTCTTCCTGTACGATGACTTCTCGCGGAATGAACGGCGTTCCGGAATAGAACTGCTGCATAAAGGCTTCTAACAATCCCGGCGCATCATCATCCACCCGTACATTCAAGAAGAAATGGTCACGTCCAATCATCTTACCGTTACGGATAAAGAAAACCTGCACCACCGCATCCTCTTCAGATGTTGCAATGGCGATAATATCCTTATCCTCTCCGTCGGAGTTGGTAATTTTCTGTTTCTGGATGCAGGCCATGACACTCTGTAAGAGATCCCGGTAGGAGGCTGCTTTTTCAAATTCCATAGCCTCTGCCGCGTCCTGCATCTTACCTTCTAGCATCTTGGCTACCGGCTGGTAGTTGCCATTTAGAAAATCAATGGCACCCTCCACATTTTTCCGGTACTCCGCTTCGGATATATATCCCTGGCAGACCCCTGGGCACTGCTTCATGTGATAATTCAAACACGGACGGTCCTTGCCGATAGCCTCCGGGAACTTCTTGTTACAGGTGCGCAAGTGATAAATCTTGTGCACCAAATCGATGGTATCCTTCACTGCACCTGCGCTGGTGAAAGGTCCGAAATACTTGCTGCGGTCTTTTTTCATCTGACGCGAAAAAAGGACCCTTGGGAACGGCTCCCCCAGAGTCACTTTGATATAGGGATAGGTCTTGTCATCCCGCAACATGGTATTGTATTTCGGCCGATGCTCTTTGATCAGATTGCACTCCAAAACAAGGGCTTCTAATTCGGAGTCCGTGACAATGTACTCAAAATGATCGATGTTGGCTACCATCTGCTTCTTGCGGATGCCTTCGTCGTGACTGGGCTGAAAATACTGATGTACCCGCTTGGTCAGACTTCTGGCCTTACCCACATAGATAATGGTATCGTTGGCATCATGCATAATGTAAACTCCCGGCTGATCCGGGAGTTTAGCAAGTTCTTCTTCAATGTGAAACATCTATACTTCTTCCTCTACGAAGATGCTGTCCGGTGTCTCAACTTCAGCTTCGGAGGTTTCTTTTTCTTCCTCCTCACCCTGAATGCCGGTGAGTTCACGGAACATCTTCATGAATTCTTTACCGGTAAGGGTTTCTTTCTCGTAGAGATATTCGGAAATCTTGTTCAGTACTTCCTGGTGCTCACGCAAAAGCTCTACTGCCTTGTTGTAGCTGGAAGTAATGATAGCAAGTACTTCTTCGTCGATAGCTGCTGCGGTTGCCTCGCCGCAGTTTAGGGAAGCACGTCCCTCCAAGTACTGGCTCTCCACCGTTGCAAGTCCCATCATACCGAAACGCTCGGACATACCAAAACGGGTTACCATAGCTCTTGCAATGTTGGTTGCATTCTCAATATCGTTAGCAGCACCACTGGTGTAGCTTCCGAAGGTGACATCCTCTGCAGCACGTCCACCCATGTAAGTAAT
>JAGDAL010000176.1 GCA_017959525.1 Lachnospiraceae bacterium
ACAGATCTTCTTGAAAAGATACTTTAGCCATATGTTCCTCCTGATATTTTATTGCGTATTATGCATTATAGTCTTGCCCCTAATATAAATCAACATTGCAAAGGGCTAGGAAAATGAACGTTTTTCGATATTCCGCCCCATATAATCAAAAAAAGAATTCAATCCTCTGATAATCTTATGGAAAAGCCACTATTATCCGGGGCAGGCAGCCAAATTTGCCTAAAACGTCACTTTTCGCCACTCCGCAGGTGACGTTTTAGGAAAAGGAAACGAATCGCTCACACTAATAAATAGAAGGAGGTTTCTCAAGCGGCGAGTTCTGCGTTAGCAGTTGTTTGAGCCGTGGAGAAACACTCCTTCTATTATTTCTTAATTTGTGTGAGCGTATCAGATTCCTTTGTCGATACCATACTCATTACAGATGTTCGTGAATTCCTGGGACTGAGCAAAACCCTTGATCAGATCTTCTCTTGTCATGTCCACGCCGAGATGGCTCTTCCAGAATGCGAATCCGCTTTCATCCTCATCACGACCCATGAAGGTTCTGTACAGACGGTGGATAAACTCATCATCGCCAATTCCCTTCTGCTGGAATTCCTGTGATGTAAAGAATCCAAGAGCGGCCTCATAACCGGAGCTCTCAAGGTTGGTAAGACGCAAAGCCCAGAACTTGAGTCCGTCTGCTTCCGGTTCTCTTCCAAGACATTCCGTATATAGACGATAGGCAAACTTTTCTGCATTCTTCGACGGCTTCTCGGCTTTTGCATTCGGCGCACCCGACTTGACGCCATACAGCGCACAGAGGTTGCACCACTCCGTAGAATCGATAAAGCCGTTCACCATTTCTGCTCTGGTCATGCCTTCTGCGAACTTCTGCAGCCAGAAAGCCTTACCACCTTCGTCCGGAGCACGGTCGAAGAAGATAAGATACAGTGTATCGATGAACTGTTCGTTGGTAAGATCCCTATTCAGGAACTCCTGTGCTTCTACCAGGAAGCCGTAAGCACAGCGTCCGCCTGTGAATCCTTCGTTCATGACCTTATTCATCCAGAAAGCTTTGCCGTCTGCTTCCGGTTCACGGAGAAGTGCATAACGGTAAAGGCGATCGATAAAGTCACCAAAATTCGCAGGACGGAAGATTGCTTTGATCTCAACATTCGAAGTACCAATCGTAAATGTATTATTCGTTACGGTAACATCACCGGCAATGACCTGCCAGCTTTCAAGTACATATCCTTCGTTTGGAACCGCAGACAAGGTTACCTGAGTGCCCATTACACCGGATGCAACAGACGCAGCCGCCGTACCATTTCCGTCTGTAGTAACGGTAACAGTTCTCGGTGCAAGTTCAAAGATTGCTTTGATCTCTACATTCGCATCCTCAATCACGAACTTGTTGTTTTCGACAGTAACATAGCCCGAAACAACCTTCCATTCTTTGAACTGGTAACCCGGATTCGGACTTGCTGTCAATGTAACTTCCGTTCCCTCTTTACCCGATGCAACAGAGGAAGTCGCCGTACCATTACCATCTGTAGTTACCGTCACATTAAAAGTAGGTTCTTCAAGGATAAATTGGTCTCCTTCATCAAAATCAATAGAACACGCATACGTATCACTACTTCCATCACCAACCGGAACATAATAATAATATTCCCAGTACTCGAATGTGATACCTAAATCAGGCTCTGTCCACATGTCCTTCTTGGCTACAGCATTCTGTACGGTTTCAATGAGATATGGACACGCATATATATAAAAATGCGTGAGCGGATTATTATCAGCGATTAGTACCTTTAATTCAGGATTATTACTGATTCTCAGTCTCGAAATGTTATTGCAATAACAATACAACTCTGCCAGAGAAGGACATCCTGTAACATCAATGCTCTCTAGTTGATTGAACTGACAAACTAGTTTCCGGAGATTAGGGTGGTTGCCGATATCAATCGTAGTCAGAGCACACCATGTACATTGCACTTCCTTAAGACTAAATGCACCGTTAAGAATCAGTTTTGTTAACGTTGAAATCGAATTGCAGTCTAGGTATTTAAGATTCAGATTGCTGCTGACATCTAATTCTGTAATGGACGTATGATCACAATTTAATTTCACCAGATTTATTGCGCCATTAACATTTAGTTTGGAAAGAGATGTATTCTCCCAACAACCTAGATACGCAAGATTCGGATTGTTACTCACATCCAACTCAGTAAGATCACACCAATAGCATGTCAATTCCTCAAGGTTCGTTGCGCCATTCACATTTAAAGTGGTAAGAGATGTACAACTGGAGCAATCTACATAGATCAGATTTGGATTGTGACTCAAATCAAGCTCGGTCAAATCTGGATTGTTTGAACAATCGAGCTCTTCCAACGCAGTAAAATACTCGATCCCCTTTAGCGTCTTAATTCCACAATCATAGCAATACATGCCCGTTGCCTGCTTGATTTCATTCTCCGTAAGCACACCCGGTGTACTTGCTTCTACATCATACGCACCTGTTACATACGTTCTGAAATTCGGATCCGGGAAATTCGTTTC
>JAGDAL010000177.1 GCA_017959525.1 Lachnospiraceae bacterium
CCTTATCCAAGGAGATATAGATTGGCAACACTTCGTCTTGTGGAAGGCCTCTCACCACTTGTGATGGCAGGGGTTCCAACTCTTCCAATAGTGTCTCATCCACTCCCACCATATACACCCGCTTCAGATGGGGTAGTCGCTCCAAGGCTTCCTGTACCCATCCACCGCAGCTGGTGATATCTCCGAAGCTCGGTGGTTGCATATCCGGATGATTATCCAGGAGTACTAAAGCAAAGTCCTCTTCGATCTTCTCTAACCAGAAAAGGCTTACATAATGGTAGTTCCCGGAATCGAAGAAGTGCACGCCTTCCGGCCCGTATGATGCAATCTTCTGTCTGAGTTCCTCTTTGGCTATATCGTCACAGTAGCAATTGGTGCCTGAAATACCACGACAATCTACGTATTCTCCTTCACAACCCTCATACTGACCGGAAAAATCCATATAAACAATATCCTGCATCATGCTGCCACGCTCCCTTCCTGGCGCTTCTTCAAGAACATAATCAGGGATGCAACGCCAATGATGGCATATCCGACAAAGCTCAGTCCATCCGGGACTTCACCGAAGAGCAGGATTCCAAAGACCGTCGCGAAAATAATCTGTACATAATCGAAGACGGAAATCTCTCTGGCCGGCGCATGGGAATACGCTGCTGTAATGGAGAACTGTCCGCCTGTCGCACATAATCCAGCGGCACAAAGAATCAACACCTGACGGAAGGTTGGCACCTGGAAGTTGATAAATAATAGCGGAATACAGCAGAGGGTGGAAAACGTGGAAAAGAAAAATACCACGTAAGGTCCCGGTACGCCCTCTCCCGTTGCTTTCCGAAGGAAGGTATAAGCCAATCCGGCTCCTAATCCTCCCAATACGCCGACAAATGCAGCGAAGGTAAACAATCCCTCTCCGGACGGTTTCATAATGCATAATGCCCCGATAAACGCCAACAGAAGACATCCGAACTGGTACGGTCGAATCTTCTCCTTCAACAGAAAGTAGGAGAATAATACGGCAAAAAACGGAGACAGCTTATTCAGCATATTGGCATCCGCTATATACAACCGATCAATGGCATAGAAGTTACACAACATGCCAAGAAATCCTGCCGTAGCACGGCCAATTAAGTACCAGCGCACTTTGCCCTTCGGTGGTACAAAGGAGATTCCACGCTTCCGTAAGGTAGCTGCCGCGAAGAAAATGGCAATGGCATTGCGCCAGAAGACTTTTTCTGTGGACGGTAAGTCTCCTGCCAGCTTCACAAAGGCCGTCATTCCGGCAAAAAACAGGCCGGCCAAAATAATATATAAAATTCCGATATATTTTTGTTTTTCTTGGTTTACATTCTGCATATACTTTGTCTTCTTTCTTTATGGGGGATATTATAACACTTTTTTCGCGGTGTACAATTGTTTGACAATTCCCCCGGGGAATTCTACAATTAAAGTAGATATAGGGGTTGTGCCCAAGGGCACCATCGTGAAGGAGGGACCGTTATGTATCCAGTAATTACAATCAGCAGACAATTTGGCAGCGGTGGTCATAGCATTGGTGAGAAGATTGCCAAGAAATTGAATATCCCATTCTTGGACAGTGAGATTGTGGATCGTGTCGCAATTGAGAGCGGATATGCCAAGGAATTAATTGAAGAACAAGGCGAGGACACTTCCTCTGCTAACAAGTGGTTCGATATTTCCGCAGCAAGCGCCATGTACTTCCAGAGCCCTCAGGACGAGATTTTCTTAGCACAGCGCAAGGTCATCTTAGAGAATGCCCGCAAGGGTCCATGTGTCATTGTCGGCCGTTGCTCCGATTACATTCTACGGAATGCCGAGATTAATTGCTTAAACGTACTGATTCACGCCGATATGGAGCATCGCATCCAGCGTGTATTACAGCGCTATGGCGACATCAAGAACGTAGACGTGCGCAAGCGTATCCAGAAGAAGGACAAGCAGCGTCGCACCTACTACCGTTACTACACCGACCAGCATTGGGGTGAGTATTCCAATTACGACTTAGCACTCGACAGCGGAACACTGGGCGAAGATACCTGTGTACACCTTGTCTGCGAGTTAGCGGAACAAATGAATCAACAGTAAAAACAAAGGCTTCGGAAATCTTCCGAAGCCTTTTCTTATTGAATCTGTTCCTTCCAGAATTCCACCGCTGTCTCCAGCCAATGCTCTGCCTTGGTATGAATGCCAAGACCAACACCATGCGGAACTCCAAAGAATTTCTCATATTTATAAGGCACCTTATATTCTTTCAATGCCTTCTCCAATACGTCCGTATGTGCTCCGGACGGAACCAAAATATCGTTGCCACCGGCAAACATGTACACCGGTGGGAACTTCTCAGTAATCCATTTCTGTACACAGATGGAATCCCGATTCTCCCGGTTCAAATGGTGTAAACGGAACATCCAGAAGTTGCCGCGCTCGGACAACCAAATGCCCATCAAACCAACCCAGATATTCCAATACGGATGCTCGAACCAGTGGTTCACATTGGTCCAAGGATAGCCCATCAAAAGCGCTCCCGGACGTGCCACTCCATAGTGCTCGTAACCGTACGCCTCGCTACCGAAGATTCCTGCCATATTACCGCCGGCAGAGAATCCGATAATGGCATAATCCTTCATATCGATTCCGAATTCATCCTCGTGTTCACACAAATAAGATACTGTTCTGGCCAAATCATGCATCGGCGCATGATAGGAACAATGCCGTCCTACACGATATTCCA
>JAGDAL010000178.1 GCA_017959525.1 Lachnospiraceae bacterium
CTTTCATTCATGGCCAGATGAAGGAGACCGAAGTGGAAGAGATTATGACGGACTTCATCAACAAGGACATTGATGTATTGGTAGCCACCACCATTATTGAGATTGGATTGGATATCTCTAATGTTAATACCATCATTATCCATGATGCGGATCAGTTGGGACTCTCCCAGCTGTATCAGTTGCGTGGACGCGTGGGACGAAGCAACCGAACAGCCTTTGCCTTCTTAATGTATCGAAGGAATAAGATGCTAAAAGAAGTGGCGGAGAAGCGTCTGGCAGCCATTCGAGAGTTCACGGATTTGGGTAGTGGATTCAAGATTGCCATGCGTGATTTAGAGATTCGCGGTGCCGGCAATATGCTTGGCGAAGCCCAAAGCGGACACATGGAAGCGGTAGGATACGATCTCTATTGTAAGCTTCTGAACGAGGCGGTCCGTAAGGAAAAGGGCGAGAATGTCATGGAAGACTTCGAGACTTCCGTGGATATTGCGCTGGATGCCTTCATTCCGCCTGCCTATATCGAAGACGAAGAGCAGAAGCTGGAGATCTACAAGCGTATTGCCGGTGTAGAGACGGAAGAAGAGCAGGATGAGATGATTGATGAACTCATTGATCGCTTCGGAGAGCCGCCGAAAGCTGTGCAGAATCTATTGTTTGTGGCACGCTTACGTGCAGATGCCCACAAAGCATATTTGTTGGAAATCAAACAGACGGATCAGTTCGTGCGCATGCCGATTTATCCACAGGCGGCTATCGACCCGAGTGGTATCCCGGCCTTGATTCAGGAGTATGCACCGTATCTGGAGTTCGTTGCGGACAAGGAAGCGCCGGCTTTCTACTTGCACTATAAGAAGAACAACCGCTTCCCGGTGAAGGACTTACCCCAGTATGTCCATACTCTGGTGCAGAAGATGCAGGGATTGGTTGATAACCCATCTTAAAATGCTTATAATTGTGGATTGTAGGATTCATCCTACAGATTGAATGGGAAATGGAGTTTTTTACAATGTCAAAGAAGATTATTACGGCGATGACCGCCGCAACATTAGCAGCATCCATGGTACTGACCGGTTGTGGTTCTAAGGATCAGATCGATCCGAATGCAACACTGGTTAGCGTAGGCGAGGAAGAAGTGGTATCCATGGGATACGGTAACTTCGTAGCGAAGTACAATCAGGCAGTATACGATCAGATTTACGTATCTTACTTCGGATCCGTTATGTGGGATCAGGAAGTCGGTGAAGAAGGCACCATGGAAGACAGCGTGAAGAAGCAGGTTATGGATGATTTGGAGCGCTATTATGTAAGTAACTTACATGCTTCCGATTATGATGTAGCAATCACCGATGAGCAGCAGGCGGATATTGAAGCAGCTGCGAAGAAGTTCTTGGAGGATAACGATAAGGAAGCCATCGAGCAGATGGGTGCAACCGAGGAATATCTGATTCGCTTCTTACAGGAGCAGACGGTGGCACAGCTGTTAGCGGATAAGGTGAAGGCAGAGGCCGAGGTGAATATTACCGACGAGGAAGCCATCCAGTCCACCGTATCTTACGTATTATATGCAAGCACATCTACCGATGATCAGGGCAATGCAACCGAGCTTAGCAAGGAAGAGTTGGTAGCACTGAAGGAGAATGCCGAGAAGCTTGCAGCTGCAGAGGATTTTGCGGCAGAAGCTGAGGCACAGGAAGTGACTGCACAGAAGTATTATTATACCAAGGCTTCTGATGCGGCAGAGGATACCACCTTAGGTGAGGATGTCATCACAGCTGCTAAGGCATTGAAGGATGGCGAGACTTCTGCAGTCATCGAAGTAGAAGGCAAAGGCTACTATGTGGTACACATGGAAGCAACTGAAGATGATGAAGCAACTGCAACCAAGCGTGAGAACTTAGAGAAGGATGCACGCAACACCTACTACAATGACAAGATCAGCGCCTGGGAAGAGGATGTTGATTGGAAGGTAGATGATGAGCAGTGGAGCAAGGTGACATTCGAGAAGTACTTCTCAATGGCAGAGACCAAAGAAGATACCGCTGAAGAGACAACCACCGAAGAGTAAAGAATGTGAGGCCTGCCCACTTGGGCGGGCCTTTTTCTATAGGTAGATATATGAAGTTTGTATTTCGATATTTAAAAGCATACAAAATAGAAAGTATCCTGGCACCGCTGTTTAAGATGTTGGAAGCTATCTTCGAACTGTTTGTTCCGCTTGTAGTGGCATCCATTATCGATGTTGGAATTACAACAAATAACATGAGCTATATTTTGCATCGCTGCGGTCTTCTGTTGTTGTTGGCAGCCATTGGGCTTGCAGTGGCCATTACGGCACAGTTTTTTGCAGCGAAGGCAGCGATTTTTTCTGCCAGCAAAATGCGCGAGGATTTGTTCTATCACATCCAGGATATGTCCCATGGTTCCATGGACGAACTGGGCAGTGCAACTTTGGTAACCCGAATCACCAATGATATTAATCAGGTACAGAACGGCATCAATATGTTTTTGCGTCTGTTCCTGCGTTCTCCGTTTATCGTGTTTGGTGCTATGATTATGGCATTTACGGTAGATGCTAGAGTGGCAAGTATATTCCTGGTGGTGATTCCGCTCCTTGGAATCATCGTGTATCTTGTGATGAAAAGCACCCTTCCGATGTTCCGTAAGATCCAAAGGAACCTGGATGCGGTTCTTGGCATTGTCAGTGAGAACTTAGAAGGAATCCGTGTCATCCGTGCTTTTGGAAATGAAGAAAAGCAGGAGGATCAATTTGTAGCAAAGACCGGCGAGCTGTATCAGCGTCAGATTGGAGCCGGTAAGATTCAGGCCTTATTGAATCCGGCCACCTATATCATCGTAAATGTTGCGGTGGTTTGCATCTTGTGGATTTCCGGATTGCGGGTAGAAAGCGGAGCGCTTAGTACCGGTGAAGTGGTAGCGTTGGTGAATTACATGTCACAGATTTTGGTGGAGCTGATTAAGCTGGCCAATCTCATCGTCCTATTGACCAGGGCATATTCTTCTGTGACACGTATTCAGGAAGTGATGGAGCATCCGGCGGATGAGCGCAAGCACGGGGGTGCAGCCAGCAAGTCCCTCGGACAGGAAGTGTTGAACTTATCCGATGTTTCCTTTGCCTATCCAGATACTGTGGAAGAAGTGTTGCATCAGGTGACTTTACAGTTGCATGCCGGCCAGACCTTGGGCGTCATCGGCGGTACCGGAAGCGGTAAGAGCTCCCTGGTACATGCCATCTGTCATGACTATGATTTGTCCGGTGGGCAAGTACGTCTGATGGGCGATGATGTCAGTGGACTCTCGGATGAGCAGATTGCAAAAATCGTCGGTGTGGTACCGCAGCAGGCACAGTTGTTTGCAGGAACCATCGCCCAGAATCTTTGCATCGGACATGCAGAGGCGAGTGACGAGGCATTGTGGAATGCCTTAGAGGCAGCCTGCGCCAAAGAAGTGGTAGAAGGCAAGGACGGCGGTTTGGAAGCCGGTGTGGTCAAGGGCGGTCGGAATTTTTCCGGTGGACAGCGTCAGTGTCTGACCATCGCCAGAGCCTTGGTGAAGAAACCGAGATTATTAATCTTAGATGATAGCGCATCTGCGCTGGACCTTGGAACAGAGGCCAGATTGCGGGAAAATATCAAAAATCTGCCTTGGCATCCGGCAACGATTATTGTCTCCCAGCGGGCATCTTCCGTAAGGGAAGCAGATCAGATTCTGGTTCTGGAAAACGGAGAAGTGGCAGGCTTAGGAACTCATGAGGAATTGATGCGAAGCTGTGAGGTATATCAGGAAATCTATTACTCCCAGTTCCCGAGAGAGGAGGTGGGCGCATGAGAAAACAGACCTTAAAGCGTATCGGAAAAATGCTCATGCCGTACCTTCCATATATTTTGTTGACGTTACTATGCGCAGCGGGAACGGTATTTCTAACCTTGGAGATTCCGATTCTGATCGGTCGTGCCATCGACTGTATCGACGGACTTCATCATGTACATTTTGACCGGTTGGCCAATGTACTTCGCACCATGTGCGCAGTGATTCTCTTAACGGCATTGTTCCAGTGGCTGATGAATCGCATCAACAATTACATTACCTATTCGTTGACCATGGAGTTGCGTCGGGCGGCCTTTGCCAAGTTGCAGCGATTGCCGGTGTCTCATGTGGATACCCATTCCCACGGAGACTATGTAAGTCGAATTGTAACGGATGCAGACAGCTTCTCGGATGGATTGCTGTTGGGATTTAGCCAACTGTTTACCGGAGTGTTGACGATTCTTGGCACCATTGGATTTATGCTGCGATTGCAGCCGCGGATTTCCTTAATAGTAATACTTTTGACACCGCTTTCCTTTTTAGTAGCGAAGTTCATCTCCTCCCGGACCTATCGGATGTTTCAACAGCAGGCCATGGATCGGGGAGACTTAACGGAGTTTGCTTCCGAGCGAATTGAACAGCAGAAGCTGGTGCGTACGTTTTCCTA
>JAGDAL010000179.1 GCA_017959525.1 Lachnospiraceae bacterium
AAAAGATACGTCCTCGGTTGGTATCCATAATGATCGGCAGCTGCAAAATTCCGGCAGAGCACATGAGAATCAATGCCCCATAGCCGAAGCCAAGGGAGATTCCGATGCGACCGTATGTTACGGACCAGCGATAGAACAAAACAGAACCTGCCATCTCCACCACAAACAGCCAGAGGAAAAAGGACGGATGCAACATACCCTGATACTGCGATTCCATCACAAACTCCTGTAACACGTTCTGGCAACGTCGCGGAAGCTTTACAGCCCATCCGGCGAAGGCGGTAGCCTTCTTCCATCCTTTTCGCACCAGGTTTGGACTGATGCCCGGCTCATCTGCCGCTCCCTCTTTGGAAGAATCTACATACTGGGCATATTCCCCTTCGTGTTCCGCCACGAAATCCTCCAGGGATTCTCCCGGTTTTAGCACACCCACAATGATGCCGTTAGGTCCATATACCGGCGTCTCTCCTTCTTTTAACTCATAAGAGATTACTTCCCTCTGGGCTGCATTGTCTGCTCCGCTGCCGCCGTTGTTCATGACGCTAAGGGCCCAGTTCATGGAACCCTGGAACGGTGTTCCGCCCGCGAAGGCAATCATCATGGGAAGCACTGCCAGTGCAAAGGCAAAGAGTCCCGTTTTTAAAATCAAAAAGAAAGTATCCTTGCGGAAAATCACCCGCACAAATCCAACACCACAACCTAAGCACAACACCAGCGTGATAATGGCCGGGTAAAAATGGATGGAAATGGATAGGGCCAAATTCAAAGCAAAGAAAAACAAGTTCAGCTTCGCTTCTTTTTCTGTCAGGCCTTCCTGTCGCTCTTTGAAATACTCAAACAAAAATGCCATGGCCGGAAGGATGAAAATCATTCCGTACTCCTGCGGTAGTGCGCTAAAAAAGCGACCCCACAGTCCACCCTGAATAACAGATGGTGCAACGTACAAATAGGTTCCAAGGAACGGAAGGAAGCTTCCGCCTCTGCACAACCATCCAAGGAATGCAAGGAGCATGCCGCAAATACAATAGGTATTCACCAAGCCCCACAAGCGAAGCAGCACAAAAGTCTCCACACCAAACACCTGGTGAATGAAGTACACCATGTTGTGCATTCCGAAAGGATAAATGCCGTCACAGAAGAGATTCTCCTTGGACAGCTCATTGATCCAGTAATTATGCACCGGAATATCGGAAGCCCCGTATCCCAAGTTCACTAAGAAGTTCTGGCCGAACAAATACCAAATCAATGCCACAAGTCCGATGCCGGCCAACCACTCCGGCAGACGACACCAGACATAGGTATACAGCCAGGAAGCCAGCTTCTTGCGAAGTCTGTCGGTATGGCCTGCCATAATCCGCCAGAAGGTCCTTCGTCCCACGGTTCTGGTATTCCTACGATCCATCATCTCCAACAGGTAGAAAAAGATTTCTACCGGATGAACGTTCCGGTTTTTGCCGATGAAGTATCCGTAGAACAACAGAGTTCCAAGGATTAAGGTCGGTCGATAGGAAATATGCAATAGTTGTAAATACAACACTAAGTTGATAACAAAAAAGTTACCGATGGCATAATACATCATCATCCGAAGCGGAAAAGAAAACCGCTGCAGGCGATTGCCAAATGCCAAAGCAGGAAGAAGAATCACAATGCCCAGGTAGATGGCAAAAATCTGTATGGTCTGTAATATGGTCAAGTCTGCCATGGACATAGGCTCCGTCCTCCTCTCGTCTTACTTGGAAAAGATACGAATCAATTCCAGCGTTTCTTTATCAATGATAATCTCGGACTTTTTCAGCTGATCTAAGGTTGCTAAGAAGTTCTCTCTGTCCCCCTTCTGGAACAAAAACCGTAACATGCAGGTGTAGCTGGATAACTCCTGTGGATAGGTCTCCATGCCACGGGTACACCAGGTGCTGCAGCGCTCCATCTCTCTTAAATCCAACAGGCGCATACACATGTGTTCAAAATGTAGCGGCAGCAATGCGTTGTGCTCGTATGCAAAAAGGCGGTCTGCCACCTGCTCCATGCTCTCCACATAGGATTTTTGCTCCATAGGAGTAAAGATGCTTTGCATCAAAAAGTCGTTCATGTACTCCATGAGGTTACGGCCTTCCACCACCATGGAATCCGAATCGTTGGCTTCGAACTTGTTGTACATGGTCGATACATTGGCCCGGAACAGATTCAGCTCATCTCGAAGGACTGTTGCCGCATAATGGGCCGTCTCACTGTCGGAGCTGTTTAAGGCCTTGGAAATGGAGCTTAAATACAGGCTCACATCTCCCTTCAATACGTTCAACATCAAGGTTCGAAGGGAGGACTTATCGCTGACGGCCAAAGCCTCTTCCATCGGCGCCATGTTCCGCTCTCGCTCCGTATCTGCCGGATGTCTGGTGGCCGCACGGTCCTTACCGAAGATAACGTCATCCAAATCTACCGGATTATCAAACACCGTATGTCGAAGGAGAAAAGAGATTCCTACGAACAGCGGTCCCACGCCCACACATAGAAGCATCACCGTAAATATGATCCAGGTCTTCACCCGGTCGTGATACCCCATCTTTTTCTTACTTCGCTTATCCCGGTAGAAGGTCAACAGCAGATACAACAGGGAAATGACCGTATTAAGAATGATCACAAGCAGTACTATTAAGCATCGCGTTTTCATGATAAGTTCATTTCCTTCCAAATCTCTGTCTCATAACCGGCTTCATGAATACGGTCCATAACATAGCCCACATTGTCTTCGTTGGTATTGGATAGAAGCACATACAAGTCGTCTTCCGGACCGAATCCGATGTAGTCTGTGTTACGCAACTTTTTCTCGATGGAAGTTGCAATCGTTGTCTTCTCTTCGTCTTCCACCGGAAGGACACGCAACACACAACACTCCGTCAAATCCTTGGCCCGGGCATTTAAGAAAGCCCCCATCAAAATCAAGAACGCATCTCTGCCAAGGACGTTGGTTCCCTTGACGTAGCGGTCGGCCTGCAAAGCCTCCATGTAACGGTTTGCACGAAGCACCGCATTCTGAATGAGATAGCCGGCCACACGAATCATGTTGGCCTGAGCCAAATTCATGCGGTCCCACGGAATACCCCAAATCATCACAATC
>JAGDAL010000180.1 GCA_017959525.1 Lachnospiraceae bacterium
AATGTCAGGGTCCGGTAATGCTTCTCAATGTAGGGAAGCATCACCGCTCCGGCTTTGCTCATACCGCCACCGATAACGAAAACTTTGGGATTTAAGACCCCTGCTACGAAGGATAAGCCCCAGCCAAGATAGAATCCAAACTGCTCCGCCACTTGAATTGCCAGCGCATCCCCTTCTTTTACCGCATCCCAGATTGCCTTCGCATTCAGCGGATGCTGACGCAGTACACTTGGCTTCTTGGAGGCTTCTAAGGATTCTCTTGCCAAGCGCACAATGCCCGTTGCGGAAGCATACTGTTCTAAGCATCCGCATCGGCCGCAGTTACAAGGTATTACTTCCTTCGGATTCACGCAAATATGTCCGATTTCTCCGGCCGCACCGTTCCCGCCGGTGATGATATGTCCTTCATGAATCACACCCCCGCCGATGCCGGTTCCAAGGGTAATCATCACAACATCTGCAAGTCCCCGTCCGGCTCCAAGCCAGGCTTCCCCTAGGGCTGCCGCGTTGGCATCATTGGCCACCTGCACCGGAATCCCACCCAATAAATCCGATAGCTTGCCTGCTGCATCCAAAGGTTCCTTCCAGTGTAGATTGGCAGAGGTAAGCACCGTCCCATCGGCATCCACCGGTCCCGGCACTCCCAGGCCAACACCGATGAACTCAACATCTTCCGGCACTTCCTCCATGCGTGCCTGCACAAAAGCTGCAATATCCGGAAGCACGGCACTGCCGGATGCGTCCACCCGGGTTGGAATCTCCCATTTTTTCCGAATGTTGCCATCCTCTGCAATCCATCCGATCTTGATTGCGGTTCCGCCAACATCCACTCCAAATGCACATTTCATATCTATCCCCCGATCAACGCACTACGTTGCCGCCTTTGATCACCTGCTGCAAGGAAAAATCCGACCGGCGCACCAGAATCACATCTCCCAGCTTGCCCGGCGCAACGGAACCAATCCGTTCCTCTTCTCCAATACAAATGGCAGGTAAAATTGTTGCAGATGCAACAGCCTGCTCCAAGGGAATCTCCATGGTTAACACCGCATTCCGTAAGCAGTCAAACAGGTTGGATACTGAACCTGCCACATTGCCCTCTTCCACCAGATTGCAATAGGGGCCCTTTTTCATAACCGCCTGGCCGCCCAAATCATAGACGCCATCCTCCATACCGGTACAGCGCAAACTATCACTGATCAAAATGATTCCATCTTCTCCCATCATGTCATACGCTGCCCTAACAGCTGCCGGATGGACATGCACGCCGTCACAAATCAATTCACAGCTGGCCTTTGCATCCGCTGCCGCTCCTACCAGTCCCGGCTCTCTGTGATGTAATCCCCGCATGGCGTTATAAAGATGCACCACATGGCTGGCCCCTGCCGCAAAGGCTTCCATGGCCGTGGCATAATCCGTATCCGTATGGGCAAGTGACACCTTCACAAAATCTTTTACGAAAGCGATGTATTCCGGGAAATTTCCGTTGATCTCCGGCGCCAATCCAATGATTTTTAACAGGCCTTCGGATGCATCATAAAAGCGCTTTGCCATAGCAGCATCACAAGGACGAATATAGGCTTCGTTTTGTGCTCCTTTTTTTACCTGACTGATGAAGGGGCCTTCCATGTTAAATCCCACCAGGCGTGCGCAGTCTTCCCGCTCTTGCTTGGCAAAATTCGCTCCTATGGATAGGACCTTCCTTAAGGTCTCTTCCGGAAGCGTTAACGTCGCCGGACACATGGAAGTAATACCATGTGCTAGCTCATACCGCGCCACGGTCTCATAAGCTTCTTCGGTGGCATCGCACACATCCGCGCCCATGCTCCCGTGAAAATGGATATCAATAAGCCCCGGAAGCGCATAGCATCCCGAGGCATCAATTTCTTGTTCATCCGGCGCACCGTCCTCCGGCGCAAAAACGCCCTGACGGATACAGATGGTTTCTTCATGGAATTGTCGATCTACCCCATAGACCAATGCATTACGTATTCTCATGCGTCCCCCTACAAGCGGCTTAAGGCCGCCTCATCTGCCACGATGGTGACATCATTATGCAACTGCAACACCGAAGCCTGCACATTCGGTGTGATTGCTCCGCACACCGCTGCATGCAAGGCCTCTGCCTTGTCTTCGCCGCTGACTACCACCAGAATTTTCTTGGCCTGCATAATGGACTTGATGCCCATGGTGTAGGCCTGCTTTGGCACATCCTCGTCTTCTTTAAAAAAACGCTGATTTGCCTTAATGGTTGTTTCTGTTAGATTTACAACATGCGTTTCCGCTTCAAAAGCCGTTCCCGGCTCATTGAATCCGATGTGGCCGTTATGTCCTAAGCCCAATAATTGCAAATCAATACCGCCGCAGCTCTTGATAATCGCATCGTATGCCTTGCAGGCATGGTCCGCATCTGCATCCATGCCGTCCGGAATATAGGTGCGATTCGCATCAATATTCACCTTGGAAAAGAGCTTATCCCGCATGAAATAATAATAGCTCTGTGGATTCTCCCGATCGATGCCACGATACTCATCCAGATTCACCGTGGTCACCTGGGAAAAATCCAAATCCCCCTTGTTGTACCACTCCACCAATTGGTTGTATGTTCCGATGGGGGTAGATCCGGTCGCAAGGCCCAACACGCAATCCGGCTTCATAATGATCTGCGCCGAGATAATGTTGGCGGCCTTTCGGCTCATGTCCCCATAATCTTTTGCACGTATAATCTTCACAATGATTACCTCAAAAATTTATTTCGATACTCTCCGGCACTGATTCCGGTGCACTTCTTGAAGACTCTGGAAAAATGTGCCGTATCCGCAAAGCCTACCCGCTCTGCGATATCCGATATATGGAGGGATGAATCCTCCATGAGTTTTTTCGCGTTTTCAATTCGTATTTCATTCAACAACTCGGAAAAACTTTTTCCGGTGCTGTTTAATAATTTGCTCAAATGCCAGTGGCTGACGTAGACTTTTTCTGCAACATCCGGCAGCTGTAACTTCTCCCGATAATGCTGCTCCATGTAGGTAATGGCCTGCTTCACGATGAAGTTGTTGGCGGTGGTACTCTCTGCATCCACCACGCTTCCGCGACCGGCACCCATTTTCTCCAGGCGCTCCGTCACTCCGGTCATGGCTTCATCCAGTTCCTTCATCTTCGACGGCTTTACCAGATAGCGCTGCACGCCTAGATTCAAGGCACTTCTTGCATATTCGAAGTCCCGATATCCGGTGAGCACTACCACCTGCATCTCCTGATGTTCCGACCGCAGAGCTGCAATCATGGTTAGGCCATCCATGCCGGGCATACGGATATCCGTAAACAGAATATCCGGCTCATGTTTTTGCACGAGCGTTAGACCCTCCTTGCCGGAGTGTCCCTCACCGACTACGATGCAGCCGTATTTTTCCCAATCCACAATTTTTCGAAGCCCCTCTACGATCAAAGGCTCGTCGTCTACGATGACCACTTTGTACATATCTCTTTTATCCCTTCACGGCGCCTGCTGTCATACCTTTGATAATGTATTTCTGCAGGAAAATGTAAACGATAATAACCGGAATAATGACCAGCGTTACTGCAGATGCCATCAGTCCATAGTTGGTGCCCTCCTTGGAGGTCAACTCATTCAACAGTCTGGTAATGGCCTGCATCTCCGGGCGACGCAGGAAAAACATCTGCGTAAACAAATCGTTATAACTCCAGAGGAAGGAGAATATTGCTACGGTTACGAAGGATGGTTTGCCGAGAGGCACAACGATTTTGAAAAAGATTTGCGGTATAGAACACCCCTCCAAATGCGCTGCCTCTTCCAACTCCAACGGCAGCGATTGTACATAACCCATCAATACAATGATTGCGAAGCTTAGATTGCCTGCAACCTGCGGTAAAATTACCGACAACATATTCAGTCCCCAACAGGATGTGTTGGTAATGTGCCAGCTGGTCTCCATGGTATACACCGGAATAATGGTGGCGAATACCGGAAACATCATGGCTGCAATTACCATGGTGTGGCAGAACTTTTTCAGGCGGAAACGAAACCGCACCAGCGCAAAGGCTGCTAAGCCTGCCAGCATCATTACACCAATTGTAACACAGGTGGAAATAAAAATACTGTTCAGATATGCGCGTCCGATATCCAGTCGCTCAAATGCCCGCTTGTAGTTGGATAAGGTAAACAAATCCCCCAGCGGCAGTGCAAAGCTCTGCTGCAGAATCTTGTCCTTGGCCTTGAAGGAATTCTCTAACACCCAGAAAAGCGGATAGATGGTCGTTAAGGCCCAGACACCAAGGAGCAGATACAGCGCCCCTAAGCCGATCTTATTTCTTTTCATATCAATAGTCCTCACTTTCCCGGAATACCGAACGGGTAATCTTCGATAAGAGTACGCCAAGGACAACGATTAGGACTGCAATGGTAGCACCGTAATCCACGTTCTTGGCCTCCATGGTCTGGTAGTACATGTAGGTACCCGTTAAGAAGGTTTCCTTCAGCGGCATGCCCTTCGGGAACATGGTCCACGGCAAATCGAAGACTTTCAGCGCGCCGGTAACACCTAAGGTGACGCAAGTACAGATGACATTGCGAAGCAGCGGAATGGAAATATAAAATCCCCGCTGCAAGCGGCTGGCTCCATCGATGGCTGCAGACTCAGAGAGTTCCTGCGAAATATTGTTTAGGCCTGTTTCCAATATAATGAAATAGAATCCTACATACTGCCAAACAACCGGAATCATCATGGTTAAGATGGCATTTTTCTCGTTCTTCCAATCCGTTAATGTTGTTTTTCCAAAGAGCTCTAAGAACTGGTTCAACATGCCCTTGTCATAGAGGAAAATCAAGTTGAACAACAGACCAAGCGCCGTTGCGGAAATCACAATCGGGAAAAAATATACCGTGCGGAAAAACTGGGTCCCCCGCTCAATATTATCCACCAACAGGGACAGTACCAAGGCAATGCCCACCTGTCCTAAGATGGTTGCAATGATCATAAGAAGTGTATTCTTCAGCGAGGTCCAAATCACCGGGTCGGTAAACAGAGTCCGATAGTTTTCAAATATCGGATCGTTCCACTTGGTTCCATAGGTTCCCAGGTTTTTAATCTGTCGAAAACTTCCGTAGATATTAACGAAAAACGGGTAGTAGAGATATAAGATCAAAAAGATAAAAGCAGGCGCAAGAAATAACAGTACATATTTTTTGCTCTTGTATATGCTAGACATAAAAACCCCTTTTTTAACAATGACCGGCAATACTACGTACCGCCGGTCATCTGAAATCCTTACTGATTATTCAACTGAATCTTTGTAGACATCAATTCCTTCCTGAACTGCATCAGCAGCGGATACATTGCCTACTACGATATCAGGCATACCGTCGAAAGTAGATACGCGGCAATCTCCGTTGAAGAGATCCTGTACTGCTCCGGTCAGAGAAGTAACACCGCTCATCATGTCCATCGCCTTAATCTGAAGTGCATTGAACTGGCTCTCATCAACTGCAGGTGCATTCTTCAGTGCAGATGCGGTGTGCTGAGCAAATACCGGAACCACTTCATCACTGGTCATATGGGATACGAAGCTGACTGCTGCTTCACGCTTGTCAGGATCTTCCCATGCCTTGGTGGTAATGTAGTAACCCATGGATAATCCGCCAACCAAATCGGTGGTCTTACGATTGCCCTTGCCAGGGAAATAAGTTACATCAAAATGGCTTAACTTCTCGGTATCCAAGGTGCTTGGATCATCCGGATCGGACTGGCAGGAACCTACGATACCGCCAACCTTCCAGGAACCATCCAACAAGAATGCTGCCTTGCCGTCTGTGAACATTGCGAAGGTCTCATCGTCGGTTGCGGACAAGGTGTTGTCCGGGAAATATCCTTTTTCATAGAGGTCCTTAATATCTTCCAGACCTGCAACCCACTGCTTGCCGGTGGCATCATCGCTGCTGCCCGGGATATCCAAGTGGTTGTCCGGTGTCTGCTGATTGAAGATTGCGAACTCCCACCAGTAATGCGGGATGTTGCCAAGTGCTGCTGCGATTGGTGCATAGCCTGCATCCTTAATCTTCTGGCAGTCGCTTAAGAACTGATCCCAAGTATAGTCAGCGCCCGGCATTTCAACACCTGCTGCTTCCAATACTTCGGTATTTACAAACATTGCTTCCCAATATCCGTTCACAGGAACTGCGTACTTCTTGCCATCTGCAGGAGATGCTGCAATCAGTTCGTCGTTCATGTTGGAAGCGTAATCCGGATACTCTGCACGGATGTCATCAATGGAAACCACCTTGCCTGCGTTCACGAAATCATTGGCATCTGCTCCGTTGAAGAAGAATAATACATCCGGCTCACTACCGGTCTCAAAATCGGTGATGATTCTGGTCTTGAATGTCTCATCACTGGTTGCGGAAGTATCGCTGACCTTGTTACCGGTCTTGCTCTCCCAATCAGCTACGGCATTCTTGTAATTCTGTGCGTTACTGTCCTCACCTGCGAAGGTGGTGGTAACGGTTAATTCTACAGATCCTCCGGAAGCAGTTGCCTCTTCCTTGGTTGTACCTGAATCTGTAGTTGCTTCCGGTGTTGTTCCCCCACCGCATCCTGCAAGAGCCATTGTCATAGCGGCTGTCATGAGGATTGCT
>JAGDAL010000181.1 GCA_017959525.1 Lachnospiraceae bacterium
CGGTCCTTGGATGAGTTGGGACAGTTGGTGGAGACCGCCGGCGGTGAAGTCTTAGGACAGTTATACCAGAACCGCGACTATCCGGAACCGGGTACCTATATTGGCAAAGGCAAGATTGAAGAGATTCGGGAATTGGCAGAGAACATGGAAGCAGACGGAATTGTCTGTGATGATGAGTTGTCTCCGGCTCAGATGCGCAATCTCTCTAATATCCTGGGGCTTAAGGTTATGGATCGTACCCTGGTCATCTTAGATATTTTTGCACAGCATGCTAGAACTAATGAAGGTCGTATCCAGGTAGAATTAGCGCAATTATCCTACCGTGCATCCCACTTAACCGGAATGGGTGTGAGCATGTCCCGTCTGGGCGGTGGAATCGGAACCCGTGGACCCGGCGAGACCAAGCTGGAGATGGACCGTCGTCGCATTGCATCCCGTATTTCCCAGCTGAAAAAGGAACTGCGGGAAGTAGTTGCCAATCGCGAGCAGCAGCGGAAGAGCCGTCAGCGTCAGAATATGCCGGTGGCAGCCATCGTAGGCTATACCAATGCGGGCAAGTCCACCTTACTCAATGCATTGACCGATGCAGGCATTCTTGCAGAAGATAAATTATTTGCAACCTTAGACGTCACCACACGGAAGTTACTCCTTCCGGGCAAACAGGAAATCCTCCTGACCGATACGGTAGGATTCATCTCCAAGTTGCCGCATAACCTGGTAGACGCCTTCCGTTCTACCTTGGAAGAGGCAGTCTACGCGGACTATATCATCCATGTGGTGGATGCCTCCAATCCACATTGGGAGGAACAGATGGTAACGGTGTATCGCACCTTGGACCAGTTGGGCGTTACCGGTAAGAAAATCTTCACCTTATTTAATAAGATGGATCAGATTACAGATACAGATCGCCGCTTCGACCGAAGAGCAGACCGTACCCTGCAGATATCTGCCAAGAAGGGCATGAACTTAGAGAAGCTTCAGGAAGAGATTGCCGAGATGTTAGCGGAGGATTTACTCCACATCGAGCACACCTTTACCTATAGCCAGATGGATTTGGTGGAGCAGATTCGTAAAAAAGTCCGCATCCTTGTAGAATAGTATCGTGAGGACGGCGTCTACTTAGAGGCTGATGTACCGGCTGCCATTGCGGGATTAATAAGAGAATAAGCGATTCGGAAATAAGCTCACTTTATGTGGGCTTTTTTCATTGTTTTGGGCGTGCTTTTATGTTAGTATGTTGTACGAAAAAAACGGAGGGAAAGCAATGGCGATTTTAATCAAAAATGGAACCATTTTAAACCCGGCGACTTCTACTAATGAAGTGCTGGATCTGCTCATTGAAGGGGATACTGTTTCCAAAATGGCTCCATCCATTACAGCAGCGGACGCGACTGTGATTGATGCCACCGGCTGTTATGTGGCACCGGGATTTATTGATATGCATGTGCATTTTCGTGATCCGGGACAGACAGCGAAGGAAGATATTGAGACCGGCTCACGAGCAGCGGCTCACGGCGGATACACCACAGTATGTGCAATGCCGAACACCAATCCGGTGGTAGATTGTCCGGAAGTTGTGAATTACGTTCACGACAAAGCGAAGCAGGTAGGCCTGTGTAACGTTCTTCAGGTTGGTGCAATGACCCATGGTATGAAGGGCGAAGAGCTCTCTGATTTAGAGGGTATGATTGAAGCCGGTATTCCCGCTATGAGCGAGGACGGCAAATCTGTTATGAATACAAATCTTTTCCGGGAAGCGCTGAGAGTTGCAGCGGCACATCATATCCCGGTACTTTCTCATTGTGAAGATATTAATCTTGTTGATGGTGGCGTTATGAACGCCGGACCGAAGGCCGAGGCCTTGGGTATTCGTGGAATTTCCAATGCAGTTGAAAATATTATAGAAGCCAGAGATATTATGGTGGCGGAAGAAACCGGTGCAACCTTGCATTTGTGCCATTGTTCCACCAAGGAATCCGTCGAGCTGATTCGCGACGGTAAGGCCAAGGGTATCAAGGTCAGCGGAGAGGTCTGCCCACATCACTTTACCTTGTGTGAAGACGACATCCCATCTGCAGCGGACTCCAATTACAAGATGAACCCGCCACTGCGTACCGCGGAAGACCGTGAAGCATTACGTCGTGGCCTGGCAGATGGCATCCTAGAAGTCATCTCCACGGACCATGCGCCGCATACCGCCGAAGAGAAGTCCAGAGACTTCACCAA
>JAGDAL010000182.1 GCA_017959525.1 Lachnospiraceae bacterium
ATCCGCTTACTTTGTAGGCGTGGCAGCAATTATCTGCTCCGGTATTATCTTGAAGAAGACCAAGATGTTCGCAGGCGATCCGGCTCCATTCGTTATGGAGTTGCCGGCATATCACTTGCCAACCGTTGGTAGTGTTCTTCGTTCCATGTGGGAGCGTGGATGGTCCTTCATCAAGAAGGCTGGAACCATCATCCTCTTATCTACCATCGTATTGTGGTTCTTGATGAGCTTCGGATGGGTAGACGGACAGTTCCGTATGTTGGAAGCAGTTGAGATTGACTCTTCTATTCTTGCTGCTATTGGTAGTGCGTTGGCATTCATCTTCAAGCCACTTGGCTTTGGTACCTGGCAGTTATCTGTTGCCGCAGTTACCGGATTGATTGCAAAAGAAAACGTAATTGCAACCCTTGGTATGACTTATGGATTGGAAGAAGTAGCAGAAGACGGTGCAGACTATTGGGCAGCATTGGCTGCATCAATCACTGCAATTGGCGGATATGCTTACTTGGTATTCAACCTCTTATGTGCACCATGCTTCGCAGCAATGGGTGCCATCAAGCGTGAGATGAATAACCCGAAGTGGTTCTGGTTCGCAATTGGATATCAGTGTGCATTGGCATACGTTGTATCTCTTTGCATCTACCAGATCGGTGGATTATTCACCGGCGCAGTAAGCTTCGGACTTGGAACCATTGTAGCTGTAGCATTCATTGCATGCTTCATCTGGCTGCTGGTTCGTAAGGGAACAGAAGAAGCAAAAGAAGTTCAGATGAACTAGTGAAAGACATGTTATAATATTCATACAGCAACTGTGTAGAAAGGAAGGGATTGTTATGGGCACAGCAGTAGTATTAGCGGTTCTCGTGGCAGCCGTTGGTGGAATTATTTACAAGATGGTAAAGGACAAAAAATCCGGTAAGAACAGTTGCGGCGGCGACTGCGGCCATTGTGGCGGCGGATGCCATTAATTGAATAGCGCGTGTGGGCCCTCATCCGATGGATGGGGGCCTTTTTTCTATTGCAAAAGGACCGGATAGGGTATAATGGAAAAGGAAATAGAACTATTGGAGAAATGACATGAAGTTTTCAATTATATGTCCATCATACGGCGTAGAAAAATATATAGGAAATGCATTGCAGGATATTATGGCTCAGTCTTATACGGACTGGGAATGTATCGTGGTGGAAGATTGCTCGCCGGATCGTACTGCAGAGATTGCAGAAGAGATTGCTAAGGGCGAACCGCGTATTCAGGTGGTAAGACAGGAAGTGAACAAAGGAGTATCGGAAGCGCGTAACCGTGGGTTGGAGATGGCTCGAGGTGAGTATGTGTTGTTCCTGGATCCGGATGATCGCTACGAGAAGAATCTGTTGCAGCAGATAGAAGATGCGTTGGAAAAACAACAAACTGATGTGGTGGTGTATGGACACTATGAAGACTATCTGTCGGAAAATGGCGAGCTGAAATATCGCAACACTTTCAGCATGCCAAGCAGAGTGTACACGGATGCATCCGAGATTCATCATCTAGTCATGGAATTGGAAGAAAAGACCATGTACGGTTATCCGTGGAACAAGGCGTTTCGCAGGGAATACCTGATGGAGCGTGGTCTTCGTTACCCGGTGATTACCCATGTAGAGGATATCCTCTTTAATATTTCTGTATTTCAGAATGTGGCCAGTGTACAGACCATTGAGGCACCGCTGTATCACTATATGAACTACGCAGATGCCACCAAGCGATTAACGGCGAAACACTTGGAGAACTATTTTGAGTTGCAGAAGACGCGCTATAAGGCGTTGTTGGATCAGCAAGATTCCTGGGGAAGTACGGATGCCTATGCTGAGGGGGTAGTTGCCAAGGCATATTTCCGCTCGTTCTTCTCTATGATGGAGCGCGAGGTCCGTGCGGGAACCGGTAAGCAGGAAGTACTTACAAAGGCACGGGCAGAGTTGGAGACGGATTTGTTTGTGCGGTTACGGGATGCCATGCTGGAGGGTGGCAAGGCTCTGAAGTTGCTTTATCAGCCGCTGATGGATGGGAACATCAAGAAGGCATATCGTAGAGCAAAGGAAGTATCTTTTGTTCGAACCCACTTCCCGATGGTCTTTGCAAAGGCAAAACAAGCAAGATAAGAATGTGTGTAAGGCGTCTGCGTAAAGCAGGCGTCTTTTGTTGTATCTACAACAGAAATGGATTTTCTTGATATAATGAAAACAGGAAAAATTTTTGTAAGTATTTTGAACGGAATCGGTCTATATAGTTGAAGGCCTTAAGATAGATGGGGAGGAAGTATGAAGGACGAGGAAATCATTGAATTGTTTTTTCGGCGAAACGAGCGTGCAATTCGGGAAACAAACGCAAAGTACGGGAAATATTGTCATTCTATAGCATTTCATATTTTGAACAATAGTGCAGATGCGGAAGAGTGTGTAAGTGATACCTTATTTCGGGCGTGGAATAGCATTCCACCAACGAGGCCAACAGTGTTCCAAATGTATTTAGGAAAGATTGTTCGCAATATTGCATTTAACAAGTACGAGGCACTACGAGCACTGAAACGAGGCGGTGGAACAGTGGCAGAAGTATTGGAGGAATTGGAGGAGTGTATTCCGGATGGCAACGATGTGGAGCAAACGGTAATTGCTAAGGAGCTGGAGCAAATCATTCGGGCATTTGTAAACAAGCTTCCGAAACGGGAGGCCTATGTCTTTGCAAGCAGATACTTTTACACGGAGAGTATCGACGAAATTGCGAAGAAGTATGGAATGACCAAGAACAACGTGAATGTAATGCTGTCGCGGATGCGAAAGCGTTTGAAGGATTATTTGGTAAAGGAGGAGTATATCGCATCATGAAAAGAGAAGAGTTATATCGCAGTATGTCGGGAATCGATGATGCGATTTTAGCGGGATGTTTACAACCGGCGAAGAAAAAGAGTCGCCGGATTCCGTATCGCGCACTGATATCGGTGGCAGCGTGTCTGGTTCTTGTGCTGGGCGGAGCAATTTTTGAACCGTGGCAGAGATTTGGAAGCGGTATTTCCGGTGGAGAAAACAGCGGGATTGAAACTTCCGGCAATCAGACGGTGACAAATCAGAAAGCGAAATCAAACTTTTTTGTCATTACGGCCAACGCTGCAGAACTGCCGGAGGATGGAGAATATGTATCCGGTGAGGTCTACAGTATACGAGTGAATGATCTTTCTACCGGGTTCTGCGGTGGGTATATTCCGGAATTGTTCTCTATTGGTGGTCGAAACATTGCAAAGGTGAAACTATCTGCAGACAAGAATGAGATATTTACCAGTAAACCGCTGTACAAGGAAGATGCGGAGTATCCGACAGACTCGGAAGTGGCAAGTTGCAACGCAAATCCATATACGGACAGAGGATATTACAATTGGGTAAATGATACGGATTACAAAAAGTACGCCGAGACCGGTGTGAAAGAACTGAAATACCATTATGATTATTGGCAGGTGCAGGGGGATACCTACGAAGCTGAGTATAACGCGAATCTGTCCTACGGATTTTTTTCACAGGAGGCCATCAATGTCGATACCGGTGATTTAAGCCTGGATTATCATACGATGGTAGATATGTTGGAATGTACAAAACTTACAATCACAGTGACTTACGAGAATGGACAGAGTGAGGAACATCATTATCAGGTCCACAGTGGAAAAGTTTTATGCGAATACAACGAGGACGAG
>JAGDAL010000022.1 GCA_017959525.1 Lachnospiraceae bacterium
AAACCGATTCATCCTGGTAGTACTTGTCCATGATCGCCTGGACTTCGCGGTCCTGCGTCGTGTAGATCTCCAGACCGCCGGCGTACAGCAGGTCGCTGGCCTCGGACTCGGTGTAACCCTTCTTCTGCAGGTCGATCATCAGCTGATCGATGAGCTCGTCGACGAAGTAGGAGTACTGCGCCTGCTCATAAGTGGTCTTCGCGATCTCCGCGTGCTGTTGAATGCGGATGTATACGTTCTCGGTGTCCGCGATCGCCTCGTCGTACTCCTCCTGCGTGCAGAAGCCGTTCTCGAGCATGTTATTGAGACATTTGCCGCGGCGCTCCATGTTGCGCTCCAGGGAATCCTCACTTGCGAGCGGGTTCATACCGCTGGGCCAGTAGGCGATCGGAGCGATGACGGCGGCTTCGGAGATGGTGAGATCGCCGACTTCCTTGCCGAAATACCGGTATGCGGCGTCGCCGATCCCGTTGGAACCGTTGCCGAGGTTGATCAGGTTGAGATAGTACTCGAGGATGATCTCCTTGTCGAGCTTGTCCTCCAGACGGATCGCGAGGTACTGCTCCTGGATCTTACGGACGGATTTGTCGACCGAGCTTCGCTCGTTACCGCCCTCGAAGACCATGTTTTTCAGAAGCTGCTGCGTGATGGTACTCGCACCGTAATCGAGGGACCGAACTTTGATGACGGAGACGGCCGCTCGGAAAATGCCTCGCACGTCGATTCCGTTGTGCTCGTAGAATCGCTCATCCTCGATGGCAACAAATGCATGCTGCAAATCTACAGGAATGTCAGCAATCTCTACATACTGTCGGTTCGCACCGGAAGATGCTAAGGATTCAATCTCGTTACCGTTCTTGTCGTAGATGGTAGTGGAAAAACCACTCGGTGAAATATCTATGGTAGAAACGTCCGGTAACTCAGAGATGAGATTTTTGGCGTACCATACAAAAGCTAACGCAACAACGGCGATCACAACAAGAATCAATGCCAGTATCGACTTGAAAAAAGTCAGGGCAAATTTCTTCTTGGCTGCGGCCTTTTTGCTGGATAGCCTGCTTTTGTTTTTCTTAAGACTCTTTTTTCCGTAATTCATATAGTCTCCTTTGCCAAGCAAAATTACCTTTATTATAGCAAATTGTTCCTATATAATAAAGAAAGAAAAAGACGTGCGGAAGGGAGACAAATGCCGACACCACAGGAAAAACAATGGGAAATCTATACTCCGGCAGAGGCGGAAATCGTAGAGAAGAAGTCACGGTTTATCGTATCTTTTGCAACGGTGCATTCCGAGGAAGAGGCACTGGCCTTCATTCAGCAGAAAAAGAAGGAACACTACAGCGCCAGACATAACTGTTCTGCTTATATTGTAGGAGCCAAGGACGAGGTGAAGCGATTCTCCGATGACGGAGAACCTTCCGGAACAGCGGGACGTCCTATGATGGATGTGTTGGAAGGCACGAATCTCCACAACGTGGTGGCAGTGGTAACCCGCTATTTTGGCGGCGTGTTGCTTGGAACCGGTGGATTGGTTCGGGCGTATTCGAGTGCGACGGCAGAGGGCGTCAAGGCCTGCACCTTAATTGAGAAGACCTCCGGAACGAAGCTTTCCATTGCTACGGACTACAACGGATATGGTAAAATAGAATATCTCCTGCGAGATCGTCAGGTGATGATACTGGACACGGAGTATGATGCTGCCGTGACCATTCATTGTGTGGTGGAAGACCACCAGAGGGATGTGGAAACAGAGATAACGAATCTTACTGCCGGTACGGCGAAGTGCGAGTGGGGCGAATGGATGTCCTACGGCATCGTGGATGGTAAGATCGTATACTTATAGGAAGGCTAGTCAATGAATCAGGACGACAAGAAAAAACTTCAAAATGATATTCTGTTGGCAACAGAGATCAGCAGACAGTTTGATTTGAAGAATCCGGAAGAGGCGCGGAAGGTTGTGGCATTCCTTCACACCCGCAAGCCCTTTTTATCACCGCGAGGAACTGCATTTCAGCAGCGAATCGAGGCATTAGCACAGGATAGCGACACGGCTTGCAGCTGTATGCTGTGCATGCAAAAAGATGCGGAAGACGGTATTTTTTGCCGGGATTGTATGGCGGTGATCGACCGTTCCGTCAATCGTGACAGTGCACCGGTCAAAGAGCCGGAGGAAGAACCGCTGGAAGTAGAAGAGGGTCCGGTAGAAGAACCCGTAGTGGAAGAACCTGTAATCGAAGAGATTCCGGAAAATGTTCCGGAAGAAGAGCCGGTACCTGAACCGGTGGTAGAGAAAGCTCGCGAGATTGCTCCTCCGAAGTTGGATGAGGATTTGTGGGGAGAGCCGGAGAAGGAGCGCAAGAAGCTTCCAATCTGGGCGCGCATCCTCTTGATTTTCCTTGGCGTGGTCATTATTGCAGTGGCCGTGCTGTTAATTAGCGGATATCGTTTGCCAATCTCCGGATTGCCATGGGAAGAAGTCAACATCGAGAGTGAAGAAGACGGAACCAAGATTGTAGAAAGGGAATTCTCCGAGAAGGATTATGATATAGCTGCGAAGGATCCATTGAATGCACCGGAGGGAATGTTCGAAGTTCGCGTCGGTGAATATGTGGGTGAGTCCTGGGATACGGGACTGATTGAAGTCTATGCATACTCCGTTGTTTCTAAGGAAGACCCGGCACAGTCCGCAGTCATCTGGGTGGCCGGTGACGGACGGACCGTAGGATATGGAACCTTGGTGGATGAAGAGAATCCGAGCAAGATTTATCGATTAAGATAAATTTTTTAATTAATTGTATAAAATCTAATTGACAACAATTTTAAACCGTGCTAGGATAAGGGTGTCAAAGAGAAACAGAAACTTTTTTATTCATAAAGGAGATAGGATATGGCAGCTATTATTTTAACAGAGGACAATTTTGAACAGGAAGTTTTGCAGTCTGATAAGCCGGTATTGGTTGATTTCTGGGCTACCTGGTGTGGACCATGCCAGAAGCAGGGACCAATCGTAGAGCAGTTATCCGAGGAGTTGGATGATGCGAAGATCTGCAAGTTGGATGTGGATGAGGCACAGAACATTGCAGGTAACTACAACATCATGTCTATTCCTACCGTTATGGTATTCAAGAACGGTGAGGTATCCGGCAAGGCTGTTGGATTACAGAGCAAGGAAGCATTAATTGACCTGATTCGTCAGTAATTAATGCACAAATCTTTTCTGATTTTTTTATAAAAAGCAAACAAACTTTTCAGGCCACTGCAAAAATGCAGTGGTCTTTTCTTGATTTATGGGAAACGTTTCCATAGAATGAAAAGGAAGGAAAAAGGAAAAAGAAATGATTAATGAATTTTACAAGCAACGACTGTCAGCCAAATCGGTAATTCGTGAGCTGAGCGAATATGCTACTGCCCGTGGTGCCGAGATTGGCTATGAGAATGTTTTTGACTACAGCCTGGGGAATCCTTCCGTACCATGTGTCGAAGGATATACACAGGCGGTCATCGATTTACATGAGACCTTAAGTCCCATGGAACTGCACGGATACAGTCCGTCTCTGGGGAATACGAAGGTGCGCGAGA
>JAGDAL010000183.1 GCA_017959525.1 Lachnospiraceae bacterium
CTTTTTCGACAACAACTTGTACATGAAAATATAAATCTTTATCATATACGACATCTTGTTGTCCGTTTACTGAGTGTTCATTAATACTCAACTCGGTTACTGTAAAACCATCAGCTTCTTCGATTGCCGCCTCGGTATGCGCCGGTGTATCAAGCGCCGGGAGGAGATCCTTCACATCAACGTGAAGTGCGCAAACAAAAAGTGCCAGCATCAATACCTGCCACAGCATAGGCGTAATATGCAATTCCACAAACTTACACATCTTACTTCTCATTGCGCTTCCTCCTTTCTCGGATTATATCCAACATCTCACACTAGCTCAAGCGCCGGATTATCCCCTCAAGCCCTTCTTCATGATAAATGGTCTTATAATAGCTCACTTCATCCGCAATTAAGTCATCAATCACTTGCATACCTAAAAGTTCTACCGGTGCTTTATCATCGGTTAACAGCAAGTCTCCGGCTTCATATACCGTTAGACCCTCTGCCACTTTCCCAAACATCACCCGAAGATCTGCATCCGTCTCCCGGGACAGGGCTTCGTCCAGGCGCACATCCATATCCGCATGGTTCGAGGCAAACAGAATCCGATTGGTACTGCCGATGACATCTGCCGTCTCGATATATGGGAATACCGATCCAATGGTATCGGACAGATACGCATTGATGTTCCCCGGCTTATCGCTTCGCATATTCAGATTCACCACCATGACACCGCCCGGATTCAGATGGTCCTCTACCATTTGAAAGAACTCCTGACTGGACATCTGGAAAGGAATGGTAATGTCTTGGTAGGCATCCACCATAATCACATCGTAGGTTTCATCTACAGCATTCAAATATGCCCGTCCGTCATAGGTAATTACCGGAACCTCCTCCGGGAATTCGAAGTACTCCGATGCCAGTTCGGTGATTTTTTCATCAATCTCTACGCCGACGATATCTACATCGTCATAATACCTCCGACACTGGGTAGCGAAGGTTCCGCTGCCGTTGCCAAGCACCAGGATTTTTGTTGGATTTCCAACTTCTGTCTCGGCCATCGGAAGGGCGGCCATGGCATAGTCATAATACATGCCGGTCGGGCCTTTTTCCTTGCGGTACACCGACTGGGTACCGAAGAGTACGTTGGTGGATAACACCACCTGACTCGGGGTCTCATATACCTGCAAATAGTTGTAGATGGACTCCCCTTCGTAGGTCAAATCTGTCTGCCAAAAAGCAAAGCTTCCGTCGTGGCCAAGAATGATGCAGACAAGAAAAAGCACAATACTAACAGGTACCTTCTTGGCCTTGGAAAAATTTACTTTAGAGCTGACAAAATACACAATGCTAAGGGCTAATAAAATGCCCGCAAAAATCAAAAAGGTAATGGCCGTTCCTACCGCCGGAATACTAATGAAGGTCGGCACAAACGTTCCGATAATGCTTCCGATGGTATTGGAGGCATTCAGCTTGCCAACCACACTTCCGCTGTCTTCCAAAGAATCCACGGAATACTTCACCAAGGAAGGGGTGACGGTTCCAAGCAAAAACAATGGGACCACGAATATCACCATGCAGGCAATAAATGCCGCAATCACCAAAAAGTTACTGTTCACCGCAAAAATCAAAACGGCAGATAATCCGATGATGATATATTTTCCAAGCACCGGAATGGCTGCAATCCAGATTGCCGCAATAATGATGCGACCATACAGCTTATCCGGATTCGGATCCAAATCTGCCTTGCGACCGCCGTACAGATTCCCCAGGGCCATGGCAATCATAATCGTTCCGATAATGATGGTCCATACAATCTGTGACGAGCTAAAATACGGCGCCAACAGACGACTGGCGCCCAGTTCCACCGCCATCACCGACATACCGGCGAAGAACTCTGTTAAGTACAGGTACCATTTGTTTGTAAGTATCTTCCTATGTTCCATAACTTCTCCTATCTTCTCCCCAAAGAATTCTCTTTTCCCATTATACAAAAAATAAATCCCCAAGACTACGAAAGCCTTGAGGATTCTTAAGGGAATTACAGTTAATATCTCTCTTGTTAGCCTTTGACGGATCCCGATAATCCTTCCACGTAGAAGCGCTGCAACCACACGAAAAGAATCACAATCGGAATCGCTACGATGACGGCTCCGGCGGCAAACTGCGTGTAATAGGTGTCAATTC